>NZ_JBYQGU010000002.1:0-256051 GCF_058200455.1 Streptococcus sp. SCPM-O-B-15294 (M123)
CTTCGTTCGCAGGTTTGCTCTTTCCTTTGATGCAAATCTTCCCATTGCTGGTCATGACAGCCTTCAGATCTTTCTCACTAGGATTTTCTAGGTAGTAATCTGTAATGGCATCTTCAATATAGTCTTGAATGGTGCGACGAAGAGGACGTGCCCCCATTTTCGGATCGTAGCCCAAATCAACCAGTTTCTCCTTGACCTTATCGGTAACATCCAGGTGGATATCATTGTGGGCTAAGCGTTGGTTGACATCGTCTAACATGAGAGTGACGATTTGAAGGAGGTTTTCCTTAGACAAGGCTTTGAATTCAATGATGCCGTCAAAGCGGTTCATGAATTCTGGACTAAAGAAGTTCCCCAGTTCACCTAGGATAGAATTGGTACGACCTTCACGAGCCGCCCCAAAGCCGACATTAGCCTTCGCTTTTCCAGTTCCCGCATTGGAAGTCATAATGATAATGGTATCTTTGAAGCTCACCGTTCGGCCTTGTCCATCTGTCAAGCGCCCATCGTCTAAGACTTGGAGGAACATATGCATGACATCTGGGTGGGCCTTTTCGACCTCATCCAAGAGGATGAGAGAGTAAGGGTTGCGACGCACCTTTTCAGTCAGCTGGCCTGCTTCTTCATAGCCGACGTAGCCTGGAGGAGCACCGACCAATTTGGCAACAGCATGTTTCTCCATATATTCACTCATATCAAAGCGAATCATACTGTCAGCAGAACCAAAGAGTTCGATGGCCAATTGCTTGGACAACTCGGTCTTCCCGACACCAGTTGGTCCAACAAAGAGGAAGCTACCAATTGGACGGTTTGGTGTTCCAAGCCCTACCCGGTTTCGACGGATGGCCTTAGCAATTTTTTCAACAGCCTCATCTTGACCGATGACATGAGCCTTCAAGTCAGCTGCCAAGTTGATCAATTGGGATTGTTCTTTTTCTTTCAAATCGCCAACTGGGATATTAGTCTTTTGCTCGACGATGTGTTCGATGGTCTTTTCGCTAATGACTGGCGTATCTTGGTCAGTGACCTGTTGCCCTTGCATTTCTTTGTACTTAGCGATTTGGTCGCGGAAGTAGGCTGCCTTTTCAAAGTCTTCATCACGCGTCGCTTGAGCCTTGAGATTTTCGGCTTCAATTAAGCGTTGGTCGATGACTTTGGGATCGACAAAATTGAGGGTCAAGTTCATCTTAGAGCCTGCTTCGTCCAAGAGGTCAATGGCCTTGTCTGGCAAGAAGCGGTCTTGGATATAGCGATTGGAAAGGAGAGCCGCAGCTTCGATTGCACCATCGGTGTAGTGGACGTGGTGGTAATCCTCGTATTTCTTTTGAATGCCTTTGAGGATGGTGATGGTTTCTTCCACTGTAGGTTCGTCGACCTTAACGGGTTGCATCCGGCGTTCAAGGGCTGCATCCTTTTCGATAATACGATACTCGTTGAGGGTTGTCGCACCGACTAATTGCAATTCGCCACGAGCGAGGGCTGGTTTGAGGATATTTCCAGCATCCATATTGCCATCACCAGCAGATCCGGCACCGACAATTTCATGGATCTCATCGATAAACAAAATCACATCTTCCCGGCGACGGATTTCCTCCATCAATTGTTGCATGCGCTCTTCAAATTGGCCTCGGATCCCAGTTCCTTGAACGAGGCTGACAACGTCTAAGCGAATGACTTCCTTGCCTTGCAATTTGTGAGGAACATCCCCATCAACAATCTTTTGCGCTAGCCCTTCTACGACAGCTGTTTTTCCGACACCGGGTTCCCCAATCAGGACAGGGTTGTTCTTGGTCCGACGGTTGAGGATTTCAATGACGCGAAGAATTTCATCGTCACGGCCAATGACCGGATCGATATCCCCACGACGAGCAATTTCAGTAACGTTAATTCCAAACTCTTCTAGGAGGCCCTTTGGTTGTTGTTTAGCTTGGAGTCTGCTTGGTCCTGAAGAACGACCGTTCCCATTTGAGCCATAGCCATTTCCACCACCATAGCCTCCTCCAGATTGGGTCGGAGGGGTTTGGGGTTCTTGCGGAGCCTGGAAGTTTCCAAGTTGATTGAAGAAATCTTCAAAAGGATCCCGTCCTCCTCGATTTTGTTGGTTTAATCCTGCAAGCAGACTATTGTTAGGATCCGTTTTCATAATTTGATAGCAGTTCTGGCAAAGGTCTACTTGTTGTTGGTGGCCATTCACGTTCGTATATAGATGAATGGTTGAATCATTGATTTTACAGTTTTGACAAAGCATTCTCTTACCTCTTTCTCTAGGGTAAAAAGTGTAAAAACTATTGGTCAGAAATAGTCAAACTTTTATAGTTTCATTATAGCAGTATTCTAAAAGTTTGCAAGAATTTAGTATGAAGTCCGGTTTTAGGCATGGAATAAAGAGGAAAATAGCGGAAAAGTTGATTTTTATTGGAATTTCCTCCTTCTTTTATGATAAAATAGGAGAGTAGAAAGTAAATAGGAGAATCAAAATGGAATCACATTTGGTACGAATTATCAGCCGTTTGGAAGCGATGACGAAAGACGGTGGAAACTTAAAACGTAATTTTGAACGTGAAGGGGTTGTAGTTGCTGAAGTAGCTTACAACTATGATGAAGAAAATGGATCAGTATTTACTCTTCGTGATGTAGAAGCGCGTGAGACCTATACATTCGATAGCATTGACTTAATCGCAATGGAGATCTACGAATTGTTGTACTAAGAAGTATCAATCAAGAGTCTAGAGCATCTAGTCTCTTTTTTGTTGGAAGAAAATAGTTATAGTTTCTTCTTATAACCTTGTCTAATCAAGAAGTGTTAGGAGCAGGTTCACAAATCTGATATAATAGAGAAGATATTGAATAGAAAAGAGATTGAGATGACACATGTAATTGATGGGAAGGCCTTGGCAGTAAAATTGCAAGGGGAATTGGCTGAGAAAACCGCTCGCTTAAAGGCTGAGACTGGTCAGGTCCCAGGCTTGGTAGTGATTTTGGTGGGAGAAAACCCAGCTAGCCAGGTCTATGTCCGCAATAAAGAACGGTCAGCTTTGGCAGCAGGATTTCGAAGTGAAGTGGTTCGAGTGCCAGAAAGCATTTCCCAAGAGGACTTATTAGCCCTCATTGACCGCTACAATCAGGATCCACTCTGGCATGGAATTTTGGTTCAGTTGCCTCTACCAGCCCATATCGACGATGAGGCAGTTTTGTTAGCCATTGATCCTAATAAGGATGTCGACGGCTTCCACCCTCTCAATATGGGACATCTTTGGGCAGGAAATCCAGTCATGGTTCCCTCTACACCAGCAGGGATTATGGAAATGTTCCGGGAATATGATATCGATGTCGAAGGGAAAAATGCAGTCGTCATTGGCCGTTCCAACATCGTGGGGAAACCGATGGCCCAGCTTCTCTTAGCAAAAAATGCAACGGTGACCTTGACCCATTCGCGGACTCATCATTTGGCTAAAATTGCTAGAAAAGCCGATATCTTAGTGGTGGCGATCGGTCGTGCCAAATTTGTTACAGCTGACTTTGTCAAAGAGGGAGCGGTCGTTATCGATGTCGGGATGAACCGTGATGAAAATGGGAAGCTCTGTGGAGACGTGGACTATGAACAAGTAGCTCCTCTGGCTAGTCACATCACTCCGGTTCCAGGTGGCGTTGGTCCTATGACCATTACCATGCTCATGTCTCAGACCTATGAGGCAGCTGTTCGGGCTTTAAAGAAATAAACCAGCTTGGATGGATTCGGGACAGTGTTTGTAGCTGTAGAATGTTTAGAAAGATTTTTAAGGTAGGAACTTCGCTTCCTGCCTTTTTTTAGCCTAAACGTGGTAAAATAGAGGGAGAAAGAGGGGACGCTTATGTTAAGAGTTGACCAAACATTGCTGCAACAAGTTATCCTTAGCCGTCAGTCAGACTCCTATAAGGGAGACTATGGGCGTCTGCTCTTGATTGGAGGGACTTATCCCTATGGTGGAGCCATTATCATGGCAGCCCTCGCAGCGGTTCATAGTGGAGCGGGCCTTGTCACGGTTGCGACAGACCGAGAGAATATCCCTGCCCTCCATAGTCAGCTACCTGAAGCCATGGCATTTGCTGTGACGGACCAAGAATTGTTGGCTGAGCAAATCGCAAAAGCAGGGGTTATTTTGTTGGGGCCAGGACTCAATGCTAATGAGCTAGGGGCACACCTTGTAAAGCTAGTTTTTGATAGGGTTCAGCCTCATCAAGTGCTCATTCTAGATGGTGGAGCCATTAGCCTCTATACTCGCTTAGGACTTTCTCTTCCTCCAGCTCAACTGGTCTTTACCCCTCATCAAAAAGAATGGGAGGCCATGTCCGGGCTAGCAATCGGAGATCAAGGGGAAGAAGCAACAAGGCAGTCTCTGTCCCAACTTCCTCCAGCAAGTATTCTGGTCCAAAAGGGTCCCCAGACCAAGATTTGGCAACAAGGGCAAGCCGATTATTACCAACTAACCGTTGGAGGGCCCTATCAAGCAACGGGTGGTATGGGCGATACTTTAGCAGGCATGATTGCGGGCTTTGTGGGTCAATTTCCGCAAGTTGGACTCTATGAGCGCGTGGTAGTTGCCAGTCACCTTCATTCGGCCATTGCAGACGATTTGAGCAAGGATGCCTATGTAGTTTTACCGACAGCGATTAGTCGAGAAATTCCAAAATGGATGAGGGAAATTTGCCTTTTCAACTGCTAATAAACAACCAAGTCTCAGATGATGAAATCTGGGGCTTTTTCCGTAGGTAGAATCAGCTTTTTCCGCTTATTTTTGGTATAATTTATACTAGAATTTTCCGTGTGAAAGGGGAACTATGTCAGAGTATTTATCGGTATCCAGTCTGACCAAATACCTCAAGTTAAAATTTGATAAGGACCCCTATCTGGAGCGGGTCTATTTGACAGGTCAGGTCTCGAATTTCCGTAAGCGTCCCAATCACCAGTATTTTTCTCTTAAAGATGAAAAAGCTGTGATCCAGGCGACTGTCTGGGCTGGGATTTATAAGAGTTTCGGCTTTGAGCTCGAAGAAGGCATGAAGATCAATGTCATCGGTCGGATCCAACTCTATGAGCCAAGTGGCAGTTATTCTATTGTCATCGAAAAGGCAGAGCCAGATGGCGTCGGTGCTTTAGCCATACAGTTTGAGCAGTTGAAAAAGAAACTCCAGGAAGAAGGCCTTTTTCAAGAGAAGTTCAAACAGGCTATCCCCCAGTTCTCCAAGAAAATCGGGGTTATTACCAGTCAGAGTGGGGCCGTTATTCGCGATATTATCACCACTGTTTCGCGGCGCTTTCCTGGCGTGGAGATTCTCCTTTTTCCAACCAAGGTGCAAGGAGAGGGAGCTGCCCAAGAAATTGTCGCCAATATCCAGAAGGCCAATAATCGGACGGACCTAGATGTTTTGATCATCGGTCGTGGTGGTGGCTCCATCGAGGACCTATGGGCCTTTAATGAAGAGCCAGTTGTGAGGGCTATTTTTGAGTCTAGAATTCCCATTATTTCCAGTGTGGGGCATGAGACAGATACTACTCTGGCAGACTTTGTCGCAGATCGCCGGGCAGCCACTCCTACAGCTGCGGCGGAGCTAGCGACGCCTGTGACCAAGTTGGACCTGCTCAATCATTTGCAGAAGCAGGAAGGGCGGATGGCAACCGCTATGCGTAACCGCCTGGTCTATCATCGAGAACGCCTGCAAAAACTGAGCCAATCGGTCATTTTCCGTCAGCCAGAGCGGCTGTATGATTCTTATCTGCAAAAACTGGATCAGATTCAGTTGCGATTGAAACAGGCTGTGTCAGAGTCGGTTACCAGAAATAGCCGCCAGTTACAAGAACTCCGCCATCGATTGGCCTCCCAAGCACCACAGCATCAGCTGGAGCGTTATCGAGACCAGATTCTCCAGATGGAGCGATTGCTGACCTTGAAAATCAAGGAGCTCTACCAGACAAAAGCAGCAGATGCCAAGCGCCTATCGGAAGCTCTCTTGATGTTGGATACCAGTCGCATCGTGGCTAGAGGCTACGCCTTGGTACAGGCTGGAGATCAGGTTTTGGATAGCGTAGATACGATCAAAGAAAAGGATGCCTTGACGCTAGTCATGCGGGATGGGCAAGTAGAAGTAGAGGTAAAGCATGTCGAAAGAAAAGAAATTTGAAGAAAATTTAGCTGATTTGGAAGCTATTGTCCAAAAGTTAGAGAGTGGGCAAGTGCCCCTCGAAGAGGCCATCTCAGAGTTTCAGAAAGGAATGAAGCTATCAAAGGATTTGCAAGAAACACTTGATCAGGCTGAAAAGACCTTGGTCAAGGTGATGCAAGCAGATGGCTCAGAAACGGAACTAGTATGATTCTAGAAGAAAAACTGCAAGGGGTCGAAAAAGCGATAGAAGGCTTCTACGAGGCTAAACAAATCGCTCCCCGCTTGGTAGAATCTATCCTCTATTCAGTCCATGCAGGGGGGAAACGGATTCGACCTTTGCTCTTATTGGAGTTGTTGGAGGCCTTTCATGCTTCCATCCTTGAGGCTCATTTTCAGGTGGCAGCCGCTCTTGAAATGATTCATACGGGAAGCTTGATCCATGATGATTTACCAGCCATGGATAATGATGATTATCGTCGTGGTCAATTGACCAACCATAAAAAGTTTGGGGAAGACCTAGCCATCTTAGCAGGAGACTCGCTCTTCTTAGATGCCTTTGGCTGTGTGGCAGAGGCAGACCTTCCGGCTTCTATCAGGGTGCAACTGATTGCCCTGTTATCGGATGCTTCAGGGACAGCTGGTATGGTGGCAGGCCAAGTCTTGGATATGGAAGGGGAAGGGGCGAGCCTGACCTTGGACCAGTTGCAAGTCATCCATGCCAATAAGACAGGGCGACTGCTTGCCTATCCATTCCAAGCAACAGGGATCCTCTTAGAGCTTGAGCCAGCTATCGCGACTCTCTTAGAGGAAATTGGCCTCCATTTAGGATTGGCCTTCCAGATTCGGGATGATATTTTGGATGTGACTGCTGATTTTGCTTCCTTAGGGAAAACCCCTCAGAAGGACCTGCAGGCTGAAAAATCGACCTATCCTGCCCTCCTCGGTCTAGATGGAGCTCAGGCTTATTTGGACCGGGAGCTAAATGCCTGTGAGGACTTGCTCAATCGCATCTCTCAGCAGGTAGACTTCGACGGGACTGGAATCAAGAAGATAATAGAAAGACTTAGAATTCATGGCGAAGGAAAGAGTTGACGTACTGGCCTACAAGCAGGGACTTTTTGAAACCCGGGAGCAGGCCAAACGCGGTGTGATGGCTGGTCTGGTCGTTGCCGTTCATAATGGCGAGCGCTTCGATAAACCAGGCGAAAAAATTGATGAAGCGACAGAATTAAAACTCAAGGGTGAAAAACTCAAATATGTCAGTCGTGGTGGTCTCAAGTTAGAAAAGGCCTTGGACCTTTTTGAGATTGACCTGCAGGATAAGGTCACGCTGGATATTGGGGCTTCTACAGGAGGCTTTACGGATGTTATGCTCCAAAATGGAGCTGCCTTGGTCTATGCAGTGGATGTAGGGACCAATCAGTTGGCATGGAAGCTTCGTCAGGATCCTCGGGTCATCTCGATGGAGCAGTTCAACTTCCGCTATGCGACGTCTGAGGATTTTGAGCAAACCCCGAGCTTTGCTAGCATTGATGTTAGCTTCATTTCCCTCAACCTCATCTTGCCAGCCCTCCATGGGATTTTACAAGAGGGAGGCCAGGTGGTCGCCCTTGTCAAACCCCAGTTTGAAGCTGGTCGGGAGCAGATTGGGAAAAATGGGATTATCAAGGATGCCAAGGTCCATCTGTCCGTCCTGGAACAGGTTCAAGGCTTTGCTTTAGAACATGGCTTCTCCGTCTTGGGAGTGGATTATTCACCGATTCAAGGGGGCCATGGCAATATTGAATTTTTACTTTATTTAGAAAAAAATACTGGGCAAGATCGTCTTCAACTGCAAGAGTTTGCGGCAGTTGTCGAAAAAGCCCATACTGACTTTAAACATGAATAGTAAACAAAACCGATTAGAAAAAATACGCCGCTTTATCCGAGAAAATAAAGTGGGTACTCAGGATGCCATTGTCGAACATCTGAGAGAAGCTGGAATTTCTGCGACACAAGCAACTGTTTCCCGCGATATCAAAGAGTTGGGGATTATTAAAACGCCTTTAAAAGGTTCAGCCTATGTCTACGAATTGCCACGCGTCCAACATAGTGGAAAATTAGCAGAAAATAATCTTCAATCCTTTGAACGCATGGGGAGCTTTTTGACCCTCAAGCTTGTCCCAGGGACAGCCTATCTAGTCAAGCGGCATCTACAAGAAGATTTTGATGACATCATCTTTAGCATGATTTCAGACGACAATAGTATTTTGATTGTGGCCCGCTCGGAAGAAAAGGCTCAGTTTATTGAACAACGATTGATGGAATGGTAGGAGAGAGATGCTATTAGAAATTTCAATTAAGAACTTTGCCATCATTGAAGAAATCGCTCTGAATTTTGAAACAGGAATGACGGTTTTAACCGGTGAAACTGGAGCAGGAAAATCCATCATTATCGATGCCATGAATATGATGCTGGGGAGTCGGGCGACAACCGATGTCATCCGTCACGGTGCTCCTAAGGCTGAGATTGAAGGCCTCTTTGCGATTGACGAAAACCCTGCCCTTCAGCAGATATTTGAAGAGCAGGGCTTAGAATGGGCAGAGGAGTTGATTATTCGCAGAGAAATTTTCCAGAATGGTCGGAGTGTCAGCCGGATCAATGGGCAGATGGTCAACCTCTCTGTTCTCAAGGCGGTTGGCCAGCAATTGGTAGATATTCATGGCCAGCACGATCAGGAAGAACTGATGCGAGCTCCATTGCATATCGCTATGCTGGATAGCTTTGGGGAAGATACTTTTTTTGCGACTAAGAAGTCCTATAGAGAGACCTTTGAGAATTACAAGACCTTGCGCAAGCAGGTCTTGCAGATCCAAAAAAATAACCAGGAAAACCAAGCTCGGATCGAAATGTTGGAATACCAGATTTCGGAAATCGAGGCGGCAGCCCTGTCCCTAGATGAAGATGTCCAGTTAGAGCAAGAACGGCAACGCCTGCTCAACCATAAGATGATTGCAGATACCCTAAGCAATGCTTATGCCATGCTGGATGCAGAAGACTTCTCCAGTCTTAGCAATGTGCGGTCGGCCATGAATGATCTGCAAAGCATCGAAGAGTATGATGCAGAATACAAGACCTTGTCTGACCAAATGGCCGAGACCTACTATACTCTGGAGGATTTGACCAAGCGCTTGGAGGATCTGGTAGATGGTTTGGACTTTGACGGCAACCGCTTGATGCAGGTGGAAGCTCGACTAGACTTAATCCACTCGATCACGCGTAAGTACGGCGGTCAGGTAAAGGATGTCCTTGATTACCTGGAGCAAATTAGCAAGGAATATAGCCTATTAACAGGAGGAGGAACCTCTTCTGAAGACTTGGAAAAAGAACTCAAGTCCATGGAAGGACAGTTGGTTGCCTTGGCTAAAGAACTAAGTCAAGGGCGTCATGCCTTGGCCCAAGAGCTGGAAGCAGAGATCCAGCAGGAATTGGCGGATCTCTATATGGAAAAAGCACGTTTCCAAGTGCGTTTTACCCCATCTAAGTTTAATCGGGAAGGAAACGAAACGGTTGAGTTTTATATTTCAACCAACCCTGGAGAGGACTTTAAACCTTTGGTAAAAGTAGCATCAGGTGGGGAGTTGTCCCGTCTTATGTTGGCCATCAAGTCAGCCTTTTCACGTAAAGAAGGCAAGACCAGTATTGTCTTTGACGAGGTGGATACAGGGGTATCTGGTCGGGTGGCGCAGGCCATTGCTTCGAAGATTTATAAGATTGGACGTTATGGTCAGGTGCTAGCCATCTCTCATTTACCTCAGGTCATTGCAGTAGCCGATTACCAATTCTTTATCGAAAAGGTGAGCGATGAATTTTCAACGGTTTCGACCGTTCGCTTGCTCAGTCATGAAGAACGGGTCGAAGAAGTCGCTAAGATGCTAGCTGGTGAAGATGTGACAGAAGCAGCCCGCATGCAGGCAGAGCAATTGCTAAAACGGCCGTCCTAAGAAGAAAGGAACCGAAATGGAAAGCTATTTTGTAGTGGGAGACATTCATGGAAAAGCCGGTATGCTAGAGGAACTGATGACCCATTGGGATGGTCAGTCCCAGCTGGTTTTTCTCGGAGATCTGATAGACCGTGGGGAAGATAGTCGTAAGGTTATCGAACTGGTCAAAGATGTTGTCGAACAGCAAGGAGCCATCTGTCTCTCTGGGAACCACGAATACATGTTTCTAGCCTGGATCGATAACCCAACAGAGCGCTACGACCATTACCGACGAAATGGTGGGGACACGACCATCAACTCTCTACTTGGTCGTCCCCTCACGGCTCCAGTAGATGGAGTGGAGGATGCTCGGCGCGTGCAAGAGACTTGTGGGGATCTCGTCGCTTTCATTCGTTCGCTTCCTTTTGTCTATGAAACAGAACACTATATTTTTGTGCATGCTGGGCTTGACTTGACCTTGCCTGATTGGCATGAAACGTCGGATTACCAAAAGGTCTGGATTCGCCAGCCCTTCCATGAAGCGATCAATCAGACAGGAAAGACCATTGTTTTTGGCCATACCCCGGTTCACTATCTCTTGGATCAAAAGATTGGAACCAAGGAGCTCTGGGTGACCGAAGATGGGAAGATTGGCATGGATGGCGGGGCTGTATATGGTGGCGTCCTCCATGGCATTCTCTTTGATGAAAGTGGAATGAAGGCCGATGTTGCTTTGGTCAATGATGGCTTTGCAGCTATCGATGATTAAGTAAAAAGGACTTTATCCCACAAAAGCCTAGAAAATTTGATATAATAGAGTGGATATATCTAAGAAAAGATTGTAGGAATGTTATGTCACAAGTAAAAATTGTTACAGACTCATCCGTAACGATTGAGCCTGAAGTTGTTGAAAAATACGGAATTACCATCGTTCCCCTCTCTGTTATGGTGGACGGTGTCCTCTATTCAGATGCGGAATTAACAGAAGGACAATTCCTTCAGTTGATGAAGTCCAGTAAGAACCTTCCAAAGACCAGTCAACCTCCAGTAGGTGTGTTTGCAGAAGCCTTCGAAGGTTTGGCTGCAGAAGGGGCGCAAATTATTGCGATCCATATGTCTCACGCCTTATCTGGTACAGTGGAAGCTGCACGTCAAGGTGCTACCTTAGCCAATGCAGATGTCACGGTGATCGATAGTAGCTTTACGGACCAAGCCATGAAGTTCCAAGTGGTAGAAGCAGCGAAAATGGCTCAAGAAGGAGCTAGCGTAGAGGAAATTGTAGCCCGCATTGAAGAGGTCAAGCAAAAATCTAGACTCTACATTGGGGTTTCTACTCTGGAAAACCTGGTGAAAGGAGGTCGGATTGGCCGCGTAACTGGTTTATTGAGTTCCCTTTTGAACATTCGGGTTGTCATGGAAATGAAGAACGATGAACTGCAACCGATTGTCAAAGGACGCGGACAGAAGACCTTTAAAAAATGGTTGGACGAGTTGATTCAAGACTTATCTGGTAAAGAAATCGCTGAGATAGGGATTTCCTATGCTGGTGGACCTGACTTTGCTAACCAAATGAAGGCACAATTACAGCCTTTGGTTGCAGCTCCAATCTCTGTTTTGGAGACAGGTTCGATCATTCAAACTCACACTGGTGAAGATGCCTGGGCAGTTCTTGTCCGATTTGCATAGAAGCCCGTCAATAAAGGAATTTATTCCTAGATAAATGTTGATAAAAACAAGTTTAGTACTTGACCTAA
Source organism: Streptococcus sp. SCPM-O-B-15294 (M123) (assembly GCF_058200455.1). NCBI lineage: Bacteria > Bacillati > Bacillota > Bacilli > Lactobacillales > Streptococcaceae > Streptococcus > Streptococcus sp. SCPM-O-B-15294 (M123). The sequence continues at coordinate 11,859 of NZ_JBYQGU010000002.1, forward strand.
AAGCATTTTTTAGATATGATAGAGATGTTAAGGGTAAAACCTAAAAAAATTTGGAGGATTTGTTAAATGGCTAACAAACAAGATTTGATCGCAAAAGTGGCAGAAGCTACAGAATTGACTAAAAAAGACTCAGCAGCAGCAGTTGACGCTGTATTTGCAGCTGTTTCAGAATACCTTTCAAAAGGTGAAAAAGTTCAATTGATCGGTTTCGGTAACTTTGAAGTTCGTGAACGTGCAGCTCGTAAAGGTCGCAACCCACAAACTGGTAAAGAAATCAAAATCGCTGCTTCTAAAGTTCCAGCATTCAAAGCTGGTAAAGCTCTTAAAGACGCAGTTAAATAATTGTGATTACAAAGGTTCCTTCTAGCTTGCTAGAAGGAACCTTTTGTTTTAGAGTAGTTTCTAGACAGGGCCTATAAATAGGAGTATAATAGAAAAAAGTGAGAAATGGAGGGTGGACCATGAGATGGATTGTTGGAATCTTTGTTCTGCTCATGATTAAGCCAATTCTTTATCTATTGAAAGGTCTCTGGTTTATGGTGGAACTCTTCTTTATGTTCCTCTTTGTTAAAATTTTACTAGGAACTATGAGATGGATCTTTAGTTGGGGAAGTTAAGATTAGATATAAAAAAGTGTGGGAGTAAAGGAGCTTGATTCGAGCTAATTTAATCCTGCACTTTTTCTTATTTACAAACATTCTAATTAGGCAAAATGTGGTATTCGTGATATAATAGTTTTAAAGAAGAGACAGAAAGGGGAAAGACCATGCTAGCTTGTTTAACGCTCGATTCCGTTCAACAAGAAAAAGTGGAAGATGTATTGCAACACTTGCGTAAAAAATCTGTACGGATTACAGAGACGCGTCGGGCTGTCCTTTCCTATCTTGTCAAAAGTCAGGAACATCCAAGTGCAGATGCCATCTATCAGGACTTGAAACCAGCCTTTCCCAATATGAGCCTGGCAACCGTTTATAACAATCTCAAGGTCCTCATTGAAGAAGGTTTTGTCTCTGAAATTAAAGTTCGTAATGATACCACGACCTACTTTGACTTTATGGGACACGATCATTTGAATTTGATTTGTGAGTCTTGTGGGAAGATTGATGATATTGATATCGAAGTTCCAGACGTGAGAGCAGAAGCGAGAGAAAAAAGTGGCTACGTCATTACCAAGTGCCAAACCACAGTTTATGGCCTTTGTCCGGAATGCCAGAAGCAATTGTAGGCAAACCTCTTTTTAGAGGTTTTTTTGTTTAGTCTTGTTTGTGGAAAGAGGGTGGAAGAGGCAGGATTTAGAACCTGGTGAGAGCGACTTGTAAATGTCCATGAAAAAGAATTGATAAAATTTTCACGAAATCTTCGATCTAGCTCTGTTAAGACTAGATTTTTCCCTCAAAATCTAGTAGAATAGAATAGATAAACGAGGGTAACCTCGGAAAATAAAAGGAGATCCATCTAATGGTAAAATTGGTTTTTGCTCGCCACGGTGAGTCTGAATGGAACAAAGCTAACCTTTTCACTGGTTGGGCTGATGTTGATTTGTCTGAAAAAGGTACACAACAAGCGATCGACGCTGGTAAATTGATCAAAGAAGCTGGTATCGAATTTGACCAAGCTTACACTTCAGTATTGAAACGTGCGATCAAAACAACTAACTTGGCTCTTGAAGCTTCTGACCAATTGTGGGTTCCAGTTGAAAAATCATGGCGCTTGAACGAACGTCACTACGGTGGTTTGACTGGTAAAAACAAGGCTGAAGCTGCTGAACAATTTGGTGATGAGCAAGTACACATCTGGCGTCGTTCATACGATGTATTGCCTCCAAACATGGATCGCGATGATGAGCACTCAGCACACACTGACCGTCGTTACGCTTCACTTGACGACTCAGTGATTCCAGATGCTGAAAACTTGAAAGTGACTTTGGAACGCGCTCTTCCATTCTGGGAAGATAAAATCGCTCCAGCTCTTAAAGATGGTAAAAACGTATTCGTAGGAGCACACGGTAACTCAATCCGTGCTCTTGTAAAACACATCAAACAATTGTCAGACGACGAAATCATGGATGTGGAAATCCCTAACTTCCCACCATTGGTATTCGAATTTGACGAAAAATTGAACGTTGTTAAAGAATACTATCTTGGAAAGTAAGATAACATAATTTGTTATCCATAAAAAAAGCTGACTTCAGTCAGCTTTTTTGTTTGTCCATCGCAGACCTAGCTGTTTTTTGGTTTTCAGGGACTCCTAAAAATGATATAATGAAGTGTTATTACATAAGGTTTCATTAGCCTTGAAAGGAAAAGAAAATGACAAAATCATTCTACATCACAACCCCTATCTATTACCCATCTGGTAAATTGCATATTGGTTCAGCTTACACAACCATCGCCTGTGACGTCTTGGCACGTTACAAACGCATGATGAACTGCGATGTTTTCTACCTGACTGGTCTCGATGAGCACGGGCAAAAGATTCAGCAAAAAGCAGAAGAAGCTGGCATTACACCGCAAGCTTATGTAGATGGGATGGCGGTTGGAGTGAAAGAACTCTGGCAATTACTCGATATCTCATATGATAAATTCATCCGTACGACAGACGATTACCATGAAAAAGTGGTGGCGCAAGTCTTTGAACGCTTGCTGGCACAAGACGACATCTACCTAGGTGAATACTCTGGTTGGTATTCAGTCTCTGATGAAGAGTTCTTTACAGAAAGCCAATTGGCTGAGGTCTTCCGTGATGAGAATGGCAAGGTCATCGGTGGAGTAGCCCCATCAGGTCACGAAGTAGAATGGGTTTCTGAAGAATCTTACTTCCTTCGCCTCAGCAAATACCAAGACCGCTTGGTTGAATTTTTCAAATCCCAACCAGATTTCATCACACCAGATGGCCGTCTCAATGAAATGTTGAAAAACTTCATTGAGCCAGGTTTGGAAGATTTGGCAGTATCTCGGACCACCTTTACCTGGGGAGTTCCTGTCCCATCTAATCCAAAACACGTGGTCTATGTATGGATTGATGCCCTTCTTAACTATGTGACGGCTCTTGGCTACGGTCAAGAAGATCATGAAAACTTTGACAAGTTCTGGAACGGAACCGTCTTCCATATGGTCGGAAAAGACATCCTTCGTTTCCACTCCATCTACTGGCCAATCCTTCTCATGATGTTGGATATCAAATTGCCAGAACGTTTGATTGCCCATGGTTGGTTTGTCATGAAAGACGGCAAGATGTCTAAGTCTAAAGGAAATGTCATCTACCCAGAAATGTTGGTGGAACGCTTCGGCTTGGATCCGCTTCGTTACTACCTCATGCGCAGTTTGCCAGTTGGTTCAGATGGGACCTTCACACCAGAAGACTACGTGGCTCGTATCAACTATGAATTGGCCAATGACCTTGGAAACCTCCTCAACCGGACGGTAGCCATGATCAATAAATACTTTGGTGGTCAAGTTCCTGCTTATGTCGAAAATGTTACCGTATTTGATGCTGATTTGGCTAAGGTGGTTGAAGAAAACATCGCTGAATACCACAAGCAAATGAACGGGGTTGATTACCCACGCGCATTGGAAGCCGTATGGAACATCATCTCTCGTACCAACAAGTACATCGATGAGACAGCTCCTTGGGTCCTCGCTAAAGAAGACGGTGACAAGGAACAATTGGCAGCGGTCATGGCTCACTTGGCAGCTAGCCTTCGTGTTGTGGCTCACTTGATCCAACCATTCATGATGAACACCTCAAATGCCATCATGGAACAACTTGGCTTGGGCTTGGACTTCGATCTTGAAAACTTGACCCTAGCAGGCTTCCCTGAAAATGTCACAGTGGTTGCCAAAGGAACTCCAATCTTCCCACGTCTTGACATGGAAGAAGAAATTGCCTACATCCAATCTCAAATGACTGCAGGCAAACCACAAGAAAAAGAATGGATTCCAGAAGAAGTGGAACTCAAGTCGGAAAAAGATGAGATCAAATTTGAAGACTTTGACAAGGTTGAAATCCGTGTAGCAGAGGTCAAAGAAGTGGAACGCGTCGAAGGATCAGACAAACTGCTTCGCTTCCGCCTTGACGCTGGTGACGGTGAAGATCGTCAAATCCTCTCTGGTATCGCGAAATTCTATCCAAATGAACAAGAATTGGTTGGCAAGAAACTCCAAATCGTGGCCAACCTCAAACCACGTAAGATGATGAAGAAATATGTCAGCCAAGGCATGATTCTTTCCGCAGAACACGGAGATCAATTAACGGTCCTAACCGTAGATTCATCTGTACCAAATGGAAGCATCATCGGTTAAACGATAGACAAAGAAAAAATCATCTAAAAAACTTTCCTTAGGTGAGTACGGACGTCAGCGAACTTCGAAGAAGTTCCATGACTAATTATTGAGCCTAAGGTCTCAATAATTCCGAGTGCCTGAAACAACTGTGTTTCAGGCATTTTTCTCACGACGGAAAGTTTCAGTAGATGATTGAATAATTCTAACGAATGAATTTTTTTTAGAGAAATTATTTGATTTGTAAGGAAAAACAGGTGGTCTACGCTCTCAAGCACTCCTCGGGAGTGCTTTTCTTGTATTGATATAGTTCCTATCATTGAATTTTACAAGGATAGAAGATGAGTCCTATTAGTAATAAATGTTAATGGAGACTTCCGCAGTGAGAAAAGAGTCTGAAACGTTATCGTTTCAGACTCTCGGAAGATTTGAGACAGTAGGCTCAAATCTTAGGTATGGAATCCCAAAGGGATTCGCTACCGTCCGTCCTCACCTAAGGAAAGTCTCCGAATATAGTTCCTATTCATCTGGCCGGTATTCCAAGATATCTCCGGGTTGGCAGTCGAGTTCTTTGCAGATGGCTTCAAGGGTGGTGAAGCGGATGGCTTTGGCCTTACCGGTTTTGAGGATGGAGAGGTTAGCTGTCGTGATGCCGATTTTATCGGCTAGCTCATTGGATTTCATTTTCCGCTTGGCCAGCATGACATCTAGATTGACGATAATCATGGCATCCTCCTTAAATGGTTAGCTCATTTTCTTCAGCGATCTCAATCCCTCTCTCTAAAATCTTGCCAAGGACCCAGACGATTGGAACGGCAAGGAGAAGCCCTGTGTTAAAGGTAAATTTGAAAGTGAAGGGAAGGAGATAAGCATCGCCACTGGTTTCAAGTGTGCCAGACATAAAAGACAAGACCAAGAGAATCTTCCAAGCTCGGTTGCAAAGATCAATGTTGGAGTGAGAAAAGATCTTTTCTTGGTAGAGATTTTTGAGGAAGCTGCGAATGGTGATGAGAAGGTAAATATAGATAGCGCTTGAGGCTAGTGGGAAGAGCAACTGCCAGAGAGGTTGGAGATGTTTGGGGAAGAGTTGGATGCCATTCACATCAAAGGACAAGCGTCCAGATTGAATGAGATCCTTAAACACTCCCATCCGGGAAAGCAGGTGGACGACCAGTGCAGCCACGGTTATAAAGCCACAGAAGTAAATGAAAGCCGTTAAGACTTCAATGACATTTTTTAAGGTTTTTGACTTTTTCATCGCAAGCCTCCTTGAAGTTTTTTTATTTTTCACTTATAGTATACTCCTTATAAAAAATAAGTCAATAAAAAAGTATCGAAAAACGATAAAAAATTTATGAATTTCAGTCAAAATTTGCTTTAAATAGAATTTAAGGTATACTATTAGGTAACTACCATTTCAAGGAGGTATTGAAATGATCAAAAAGTTAGATAAGAAATATCTTTGGATGATCATCGCTTTTGTGAGTGCAGTGGTTCTAATCGGAGGAGTCTATCTCTACTCTAGCTCCAATATTCAACCGGATCATCAAAAAGAGTTCAACCAGACTTCGAAGACCTCGTCTTCATCTAAGGAAAAAGCTATCGATCTGTCTGGTGAATATGTCTCTAGTGCGCGTGATAAGGCCAAGATTCAAAAAGATGGGAAATCTTGGAAGATTGATTACGAGACAGAAGATGGTCCTGTATCAGCAACTTTCTCAACGGATTTCAAAGTAGAAGGAGCCAATAAGGTTTCTACTAGTCAGATGAAAAAGTCAGATGGAAATAAGGATTTCACCATCACTGTGCGTATCTTTAAATACAAAACAGATAAAGACCCCCTTATTACGGTAACCATGTTAGATAAAGACCCCGATCATGAGATGGTCTTTGCCAATCGGAAGGATTTCTTCAAATCGACGAATCCAGATGATGCGGTATTGGATGGGGATTTGACAACCTTCGCGGGAAGCTATTCCAATGAATCTATTGAAAAGCAGATTGCGGATTCCGGCTTTAAGCTGTATGGTTATAGTCCAGAAGATTACTACAATCACCGGACTACTGTCTTTCCTTCTATCTACTCTGATCAGGACAATGGATGGAGCTTCTGGAGTGGAGCCACCAATGTCCAATTTGTCCTCAATAAAGATAAGAAACCTAAGAAAGCAGGCGCGACCTATCAGGTTTACTTTGTTCAAGCTGGAACAACTGGAGCAAGTCCTGGTCAAGAATTGATTGTCACCTTGATTCCTGAAAATGTTCAAGGTCCTGATGGCGTCGTTTCACCTTTGAGACGTATCTTCTACCATCAAGCCTCCTTCCAAGCCTACCAGGACAAATGGTGGGAAGCTTACCCAGCGCCTAAGAAGGAAGTAGACCTCGATATTGCGGCTATCAATAATGGAGATTTTTCAAGCCTGGCAGGGACATGGCGCAATGCCAAAGGCCAAGAGATGGTCATCCAAGAAGATGGAACTGTGAAAGGCCAAGGAAGATTAAAAGCAGTGCCAAACTCTGATAAAACAAGTAAAGTCCCTTATGTAGATCTACGTGTGGGAGAAACAGGAGTGGCAGTTGGCCTCTTTAAGATTGGTTTTGAAAATCCTGATGGAGACCAGTCAGATAAGAGCAAACCTCGCTTGGTTGTTACCCAATCAGCTGGGAACTATCCAGCAGATCAATACTTCTATCGTCAATAAGAAGCGAAAAACCCAGGAAATGTGATTTCCTGGGTTTTGTTTTGCTTTAATGAATTCTCTTTCTATAAAAAAATTCGTTTACACCATTGGATGTAAACGATATTGTTACATTTTATAAAATAGAGTTAAAATTGTCAATCTTTGTGCTCAAGAAGCAGAGGTGAGGAGGACTCGATTGCTTTTTTTCGCTTGAAAAATGCAGTCATTTGAAGCAGGATCCGGGGAACTGTTTGCCATTTTTTCCAAGCTTGGACACGGGTGTCGATGAGTTGCTTGGCTAGACGTTCCAGCATTTCTCTTTCTGTTGGATCTAGGTCCTGAGCATTTTGAAAGATTTCTTTGATCTTGGAGAAATTTTTCAAGTTCATCAAATCATTAATCGAAGTGATGCCGGCGTCTAGAAAAATGCCAAAAAAGGTATCAAAGAACTTCTTGCGCTCATCCGCCGATGTTTCGCGAACCCACTGCTTCAGGGTCTCGTCGGTCTGCTGGCTATCGGGACTGGTTTGATCCAGGGTCACAAATCCATCCTTTTCAACCATCCAAGTAAAGGCGTCATGCTGGGCAAAGCCACCAAAAGCTCGGCTTTTGACAATCGTAGCAGGCTCAGGAACTTCCAGCATCATCCCAACGATAGACCCTTGCGGGACAAAGCGGTGAACGAGGTGCGCGATTCGTTGATAGCCCTCCGTTTCGATAATGGCCTTGTTGAGGCCAGGCGCGTCGTAACAGTAGATGGCGTCGACCTTTTCAATCAGATGATCTGGAAGGTAAGAGCAGGCGTAGGCTGCGAGATTGCCCCCTTTGGAGTGGCCGGCTACCATAAAGCGTCCTTTAGGAAATTCCTTCATGACATGTTGTAGGTAGCTGGCTGCACGCCTCTGAGATGGGACATGGTCCATATAGGTCATGTGGAAGTCTTCCTTCCAGCCGATCAAGGTATCATCCGTCCCTCTGAAGACAACTAAATAAACATCCATGGTAAGACGATAGGTCATAGCCGCAAACTGCTTCTGAACATCGGGGTCATATTCGTCGACATAGTTAAGAAGTTTGACATTCTTAAAGCGTTTGGATGTAGCTAGGATATCGACTAATTGCAGGTGTTTGTCTGTCACGATGAAATCTGTGGTTCGATCGACTAGCTCTACTGCATCAGATAAGCGGACTTCAATATTGGTCGTATCCCCTTGAGGCACGATCCGATCAAAAGGAAGATAGGTCAGCTCTGTCAGTGCCAGGACATCGAGTTCCTTAAAAGGGCGATCGTAGATGGAATCATAGGCGACATAGTCTAGATAATCAAAAATCGTGGACATGAGATTCTCCTTTGTATCTGTATGTTCAGTATAGCATAAAATACCTGAAAAGCCCCTCAGTAAAAATAGGAAATTGACGAAAGGAGTTACCTGTAAGTTGAGATGGCGAAAAATATGTATGCTCCTTGGATAATTTGATATAATGAAAGGGTAATACTCTAGTAAGAAAGAGAAGGAAAGAGCATGCACAAAATTCTTCTTGTCGAAGATGATGAAACCATTCGCCAACAAGTGAAGAAAATCATGGAGCAGTGGGGCTTTGAAGTTATTGCAGTTGATGACTTTATGGATGTATTGGGGACCTTCGTCCAGACCAATCCTCATCTGATTCTGATGGATATTGGCCTTCCTCTTTATAATGGCTACCATTGGTGCCAGGAAATTCGTAAGGTGTCTAAGGTCCCTATCATGTTTTTATCCTCACGAGATCAAGCTATGGACATCGTCATGGCTATCAATATGGGAGGCGATGACTATGTGACCAAGCCATTTGATCCCAATGTCCTTCTGGCAAAAATTCAGGGTCTCCTTCGCCGCTCTTATGAGTTTGGAACTGATCAAGATTTGTTAGAACACCGGGGCGCTATCCTCAATCTCAAATCCATGGATCTGGTCTACGAGGGAGAGGTGGTTAATTTGACCAAAAATGAATTTCAAATTCTTCGCATCCTTTTTGAAAAAGCTGGAAGTGTAGTGGCTCGGGATGATCTAATGAAGGAATTGTGGAACAGTGATTTCTTTATTGATGATAACACCCTCTCGGTCAATGTAGCTAGACTTCGGAAGAAACTCGAAGAAGCAGGACTGGAACATTTTATCGAAACGAAAAAAGGTATAGGATACGGGTTGAGCAATGGATAATCGATTCTTATTTGTCAAACATTATCTGATTTCTCACCGTCGCTATCTCTATTTAATTGGGTTACTCCTTTCATCCCTGGTCTTGTTTGCCTATATATTCGAAGGCTACCGCAATTTTCTCCTTTACCTGACAGGAATTTTGGCTTTTTTGAGTCTTCTTCTGGTCATTTGGGATGCTGTAGCTGGGTATCAGGCCTGTCGGAAGGAAGTGCTCTATGGGGAGGGACTACCTGAGACCCCTCTAGAATTGGTCTTGAGTCAGAAACTAGCAACCAGTCAGCAAGCCCAACGTGAGCAGACAACGGTGAGTCTAGAGACCTACAATGACCTGATGGATTACTATACCCTCTGGGTCCACCAGATTAAGACGCCCATTGCGGCCAGCCAACTCTTAGTTAAAAATATAGAAGACAGCGAGCTGAGACAACAAATGGAGCAGGAGCTCTTTAAGATTGATTCCTATGCCAATGTGGTCCTCCAGTATCTGAGACTCGAAAGCTTTCACGATGATTTGGTTCTTAAGCGTGTTCCACTCGAAGAGCTGGTCAAAGAAGTCGTGCGAAAGTATGCCATCTTCTTTATTCAAAAGGGCTTGACGGTGGATCTGCATGACTTAGATGTCGCCGTCATTACCGATCGCAAGTGGCTCTTGGTCATCATCGAGCAATTGCTGTCTAATAGCCTTAAGTATACCAGCACTGGCGGGATTGAGATCTATTTCAAAGACCAGACCCTTTATATGAAAGATAGTGGGATTGGAATAAAGGATAGCGATATACTCCGTGTCTTTGAGCGGGGATTCTCCGGCTACAATGGGCATTTGACCCAGCAATCTTCTGGACTAGGCCTCTATCTGTCTAAAAAGATTGCCGATCAGCTAGGGCACCAACTCCAGATGACGTCTCAAGTCGGCCAAGGGACGACTGTTGCTATACGTTTTGAAGAGAAGAAGTTGGTCATGGATTAGGAGAATTCGTCGGTACCTAATGATTCTCTCCCTAAGCTTCTCTTTTATTTGAAAATGACAAAAATGTAAGATTTAATTTTAAAAATGAAAGGTTAGGTTATGGTGACCGCCTTTTATTTTTTATACAATAGTCTCATCAAATAAAGGAGGTCAAGAAAATGAAACTCTTGAAATGGATGAAAGAACCCAAAAAGATTAAGAAACCAAATAAGAAAACCGATTTGGAAAAGGCGGAATTTGGTCGCCAAGTCCTACAACAAACCCAAGAATTTTTCTTGATCTACTAGTATAAGGAGAAAAGTATGTCATTACTAGACGTTCAACATATCAAAAAAATCTACAAAACCCGCTTTCAAGGGACGCAGGTTGAAGCCTTAAAGGATATTCACTTCACTGTTGAAAAAGGGGAGTATGTCGCCATCATGGGGGAATCAGGATCTGGGAAATCGACCCTCCTCAATATCTTAGCCATGCTGGACCAGCCGACGGAAGGACGAGTCTACCTCAATGGCACCGATACCTCGACCATCAAGAACAAGGACGCTTCGAGCTTCCGTCGGGAAAAACTAGGCTTTGTCTTTCAAGACTTCAACCTGCTCGACACCTTGTCCGTCAAGGACAATATCCTCTTACCTTTGGTCCTTTCTCGCAGACCCGTCAAGGAAATGATGAGCAAGGTCGATAGCGTGAGTCGAGAGTTGGGCATTCACCAACTTCTAGAGAAATATCCTTACGAAATTTCTGGTGGGCAAAAACAACGGGTGGCTGTAGCACGGGCCATCATCACCTCACCTGAAATTCTCCTTGCTGATGAGCCAACAGGGGCGCTGGATTCCAAGTCTTCGGCTGCTTTACTAGATGTCTTTGAAGATATCAATACCATGGGGCAAACCATTCTTATGGTGACCCACTCAACCGCAGCGGCAGCTCGGGCCAAGCGCGTGCTCTTTATCAAGGACGGGATTCTCTACAACCAGATCTTCCGCGGGGAAAAGACAGAGCGTCAGATGTTCCAAGAAATCTCGGATACCCTAACGGTCATGGCAAGTGAGGTGGAGTAGATGTTTCGATTAACCACTAAATTAGCTTGCTCTAATCTGATCAAGAACCGCAAGCTTTATTATCCCTTTGCGATTGCAGTCATTCTCGCAGTGACCATCGCCTACCTCTTTGACTCCCTGACCTTTAATCCCCATATTTCAAAACTTCGAGGGGGATCTCCCATGCTCTTCACCCTAGGCTTGGGACTGTTTGTGGTCAACGCTGCGGGGGCCATCATTGTGCTCTATGCCAATAGCTTCGTCATGAAAAACCGCTCCAAGGAACTGGGGATCTACAGCATGCTGGGCCTTGAGAAGCGCCATCTCATCAGCATGATTTTCAAGGAACTCTTGATCTTTGGCTTTTTGACTATCTCAAGCGGAGTGTTGATCGGGGCTCTCTTTGACAAGCTGATCTTTGCCTTTCTCTTGAAACTCATGAAGATGAAGGTCCAGCTGGTATCCACCTTCCAACCTGGGATTGTCATCTTGGTCTTTGTCACCTTTGGTCTCATCTTTGGCCTCCTAGTTTTTCTCAATGCTTGGCGAATTCTCCGTTTGAATGCCCTGCAGTTGACGCGTGAGAAGGCTAGTGGTGAAAAGAAATCCCGCTTCTTGTGGCCCCAAACCATCCTGGGTTTAGTTTCTCTTAGTTTTGGCTACTACCTGGCTTTGTCAGTCAAAGACCCATTGTCTGCGATTGTGATTTTCTTTCTAGCGGTTGTCTTGGTCATGATCGGAACCTACCTGCTCTTTAATGCTGGGATCACCGTCTTCTTGCATCTGCTTAAGAAAAAGAAGGGCTATTATTACCAACCCAACAATATGATCTCGGTCTCTAACCTCATCTATCGCATGAAGAAAAATGCAGTGGGACTTGCGACTATTGCCATCCTCTCAACCATGGTGCTAGTGACCATCTCTGCTGCGACCAACATCTATGTTGGTGGCGAAATGGTCAAGAAAATTATGGCTCCTCATGATTTCTCTGTCCAAGGAAAAGGGGTAGACCTGGAGCAAATCAATCAGAAATTTGATGAATTTGCTTCTGAGCACCAGCTTGAAATCAAGAATCGTGACCTGATGACCTATGCCAACTTTGGAATCAAATCCCAAAAGGGCACAGACTTTACGGTCTATCCAGCTGACGAACGCAGCGTCACTCCCAAAACCGTCTTTATGGTCTTTGACGCAGCTAGCTATGAGCAGATGACAGGAGAAGAGGCCGATCTGACTGGCAACCAAGTTATCCTCTTTGCTCATAACGAGGCTCTCAAAGGCCAAAAGCAGTTTACTATCAATGGCCAAGACTTCCAAGTAAAGGAAGAAGTGACCAAGGATTTTATCACAGATCACTTGCCCAACATGTATAACATGCTGACGGAGGATTTCAATTACCTAATCGTTCCAGATCTCTCAGCCTTTATCGCCCAATTTCCAAATCTTGCCATCTATACCAATATCTATGGTGGATTCAATGTCAATGTCGGTGAAGACCAGCAACTCAAGCTGGCAGCTAGCTATGATAAGATGATCGATGAATTGAGCAGTCAACAGGGCCAAGGAACATTTGTCTATGGAGGTAACCGAGCCAATGATGTGGCAGAGTTGAATAGCCTCTTTGGTGGCATCTTCTTTATCGGGATTTTCTTGTCACTGATCTTTATGGTCGGAACGGTCATCGTCATCTACTACAAGCAAATCTCGGAAGGTTATGAAGACCGTGACCGCTTCGTCATCCTCCAACAGGTGGGGCTTGATGAAAACGAGGTCAAACGGACTATCAACCGTCAAGTGCGGACCGTCTTCTTCCTTCCCCTCATCTTTGCCTTTGTCCACCTGGCCTTTGCCTATCATATGATTCGTCTCATTCTCAAAGTGCTCGGTGTCATCAATAGTGGCCAAGTCCTCATCGTGACCCTCAGTGTCTGTGCCGTCTTTCTCGTCACCTACCTGATCGTCTTTTGGATCACCTCTCGGAGTTACCGTAAGATTGTGCAGATTTAGGAAAAGAGAAGCTCAAATCATATTGGAAACTTTCCTTAGGTGAGTACGGACGTCAGCGAACTTCGAAGAAGTTCCATGACTAATTATTGAGCCTAAGGTCTCAATAATTCCGAGTGCCTGAAACATAATTATTTCAGGCACTTTTCTCACAGCGGAAAGTTTCAATATACTCTAATAATAATCAGATATTATTTGGATATTTTTGCACAATAATCCAGCATAGGTTATTCAAAGAAAAGAATTGTCAATTTTTTTAGCTTGCTCATAGCGGGCTTTTTTGTACGAAAACCGACTGCGATTGTTTTTGTTTTTCAAAGGGATACACAAAAAAGACTGAACCCGTAGAGTTCAGTCTTTGTTCACTTTCTATTAAAGTGATGTAAGGAAAGTCAATCCCCCTAGGATGACACCTGCCGAATTCGGAATGATCAAAATCCAGTCTTTTTTAGGTTCCTTTGTCCAACCATAAATGACCCAGATCAAGCAAGAAATAGCAGCTGACAAGGGTTGGAAAGGTTGGGCCTTATTTCCCTGTAAATTAGCAATAATTTGTGGGATGTAGGCAATGAAAACGATAATCCCAATAAAGGCACCGATCGAGCCAACGATTTGGTTGATTTTTTGTTTATTCATAAAATTTTACCTCTGTGTATCAAAATAGCATAAGTAGGAAGAAAATGCAATTAATTTGCATGCTACGCAAAATGAAAACGATCACATTTGTAAAAGAATTAGACAAAGTGTCAAAAAATGGCAACTAGAGAGAAAATTCACTCAAAAAGAAATCCATCTTCCTGCAAAATCACAAGATTGTGACACTTTACAGTTCGGTAACAGTTGAAAAAAGTACTTGAATTTTAAGAGGACAAGCGTTAGAATAGTGCGTACTTAAAAAATGAAAGGTATTTTGAAAATGAATGAAAAACAAATGAAAATTCTTGGTTGGGTTGCAACCTTTATGTCTGTGATGATGTATGTGTCTTACTTCCCACAAATCATGGATAACCTCGCTGGTCACAAAGGAAACTTTGTCCAACCTTTAGTTGCCGCTATCAACTGTAGCCTTTGGGTCTATTATGGACTCTTCAAAAAAGAACGCGATATCCCACTTGCTGCAGCCAATGCACCAGGGATCATCTTTGGTTTGATCACAGCCATCACAGCTTTATAAGAAGAAACTAGCTCCCGCAAGGAAGCTAGTTTTTTAATACCTTACAGAAATGTAAGAAATCAGGGTAAAAATGAAAGGTTAGCTTATTGTAGATCTCTCTCCAAATGGTTACAATAGAGGTGTAAAAAGTTTTATGGAAGTCAATCGTATAACTAGATGGAAATGGAGAATAAAAATGGCCTTATTAGATGTACAACATGTGAAAAAAATCTACAAAACCCGCTTTCAAGGGACGCAGGTCGAAGCATTGAAAGATATTCACTTCACCGTGGAAAAAGGGGAGTACGTCGCCATCATGGGGGAATCAGGCTCCGGGAAATCGACCCTTCTCAATATCCTAGCCATGCTGGACCAGCCGACCGAAGGGCGGGTCTACCTCAACGGGACTGACACCTCAACCATCAAGAACAAGGATGCTTCAAGCTTCCGTCGGGAAAAACTAGGCTTTGTCTTTCAAGACTTCAACCTGCTGGATACCTTGTCCGTCAAGGACAATATCCTTCTCCCTCTAGTCCTCTCACGCAGACCGGTCAAGGAAATGATGAGTAAGGTCGATAGCGTCAGTCGGGAGTTGGGCATTCACCAGCTCTTAGAAAAATACCCTTACGAGATCTCTGGTGGGCAAAAGCAACGGGTGGCTGTAGCACGGGCCATTATCACCTCACCTGAAATCCTTCTCGCTGATGAGCCAACAGGGGCGCTGGATTCTAAGTCTTCAGCTGCTTTGCTAGATGTCTTTGAAGATATCAATAGCATGGGCCAAACTATCCTCATGGTGACCCACTCAACTGCAGCGGCAGCGAGGGCTAAGCGCGTGCTCTTCATCAAGGATGGGATCCTTTACAACCAGATTTTCCGTGGGGAAAAAACAGAGCGTCAGATGTTCCAAGAAATCTCAGATACCTTGACGGTCATGGCGGGAAAGGAGGATCGTGATGTTTAAATTAACAAGTAAATTAGCTCTTTCCAACCTCAAACAAAATCGCAAGCTCTATTATCCCTTTGCCTTGGCTGTTATTTTAACGACTATGATCCTTTATAGTTTTATCGCCTTGTCATCGACCCCTCATTTAGAGGATTCTTACGGAGGGGGAGCGGCGAGAACTGTTCTTGGTTTTGGTAGTTTCGTTGTCCAATTAGTCGTCATCATTTTAGTGGCTTATGCCAATGGCTATGTCATGAAAAATCGTTCCAAAGAATTGGGACTGTACAGTGTTTTGGGGATGGAGAAGAAGCACCTTCTCGTCATGACCTTATGGGAACTGCTCTCCTTCTATGTTCTCACAGTTGGAGTAGGACTGGGCTTGGGACTCTTGTTTGATCGCTTGATTTTTGCCTTGCTCCTAAAATGTATGGGGCTACCAGTCGTCATTCAATCAACCTTCCAGATAGAGGCTGTTCTTAATACTTTACTTGGACTAGCCTTAGCTTTTAGCCTCATTCTTTTGTTGAATTCTTTCCGCCTCTTGCGCTACAGTTCCCTCCACCTCATGCAACAGAAAAAAGCAGGAGAGAAGAAGGGACGCTTCTTGCTGGTCCAAACTCTTTTAGGACTTGGGCTCTTAGGAATTGCGTTTTATATAGCGCTAACCGTTGAGCGTCCGGTAGCGGCTGTTCAAGGATTCTTTATTGCCGTCATCTTGGTCATTCTAGCGACTTATCTCTTATTCAACGCAGGATCCATTACCTTCTTAAGATTTCTCAAAGGTCGGAAATCCTACTATTACAAGCCAGAGAATTTTATATCCGTCTCCAACTTAATAGCTCGGATGCGAAAAAATGCAGCGGGCCTTGCGACCATTAGTATTCTTTCCACCATGGTCTTGGTAACCTTAACCGGGTCGCTCAATATCTTTATTGGAGGGCAGAACTACCTAGATACTGTTTACCCTTCTGATTACATGATTAGTGTGGGGCATATGCCTTCAGATGCTGAGACAGAACCAGTTATCAAGGATGTTCAAGCTCAAATTAAGAAAACAGCCGATGCGACAAATCTATCAGATTATCAGGTGGCACAGACAACATACTGGTCGGCTGAAATTCGAAAGATTGATGGAAGGAGCTTAGAGGTTTATGAACAAGCTGGTCAGGAGATGAAGACAGAGGGAACAGTCTACTTTTTTGATCAGGCGACTTACGAGCAACTGACGGGTCAAAAAGTTGAGCTTGGAGAAAATGAAATCTTAGCTTATGGGTATCAATATCCTGGAAAATTAGACGCACAATTAGAAATCAATGGGAAGACCTTCACGATTAAACAAAAACTAGATTCCAATTTTATCCAAGGGAAGATCCCACAAAACGCCCTGTTTCAACACCAAATGGGCTTGTACCTTGTCCTCCCTGATTTGAACCAACTGGGTCTAAAAGTTGATAAGAATTTAGAATTCTCTATTAATGCCAAAAATAAAGACAACAAAGATTTTACTGGTGACGTGACCAAAGAGCTGTATTCGACAGACAAAATGAGTCAATATGGTGCGACTTATTTTGGTGGATATGAACGATACAGCATAGAGAAAGAGTGGCGTGAAACAGCAGGGACTCTCCTCTTTATTGGGATTTTCCTATCAGTCATCTTTCTATTAGCTACAGTACTTGTCATTTACTACAAACAGATTTCAGAGGGTCATGAGGATCGGGATAAT
This sequence comes from Streptococcus sp. SCPM-O-B-15294 (M123), assembly GCF_058200455.1. Classification (NCBI taxonomy): domain Bacteria; kingdom Bacillati; phylum Bacillota; class Bacilli; order Lactobacillales; family Streptococcaceae; genus Streptococcus; species Streptococcus sp. SCPM-O-B-15294 (M123). Next base: position 28,857 of record NZ_JBYQGU010000002.1, read on the forward strand.
TTTGTGATCTTGCAACAAGTAGGATTGGACCAAAAACAAACCGGCACCACCATTCGCAAACAGATTCTCACCGTCTTTTTCCTTCCATTATTCTTCTCCTTCCTATACCTAGGAGTAGCCTACAAGATGATTGCAAAGATCGTAGCCATCTTAGGAGCGACCAATGCGGGCTTGGTCCTTCAAACAACTCTTTCCATTTGTGCTGTCTTTTTCATCTCTTATGTTCTCGTCTTTCTTCTGACTTCTAGAAGTTATCGGAAGATTGTCGTGAGATAGCGTTTGATACGATGGAAGCTTAGGAAAATAGGTGAAGATAAAGCTCCCCTTGAAACTTTCCTTAGGTGAGTACGGACATCAGCGAACTTCTAGGAAGTTCCATGACTTAGTTTTGAACCTAACGTTTCAAAACTCCCGAGTGCTAGAAACAAGAATGTTTCTAGCAGTTTTCTTACAGCGGAAAGTTTCAGTGTATGCTTGAATGAGCTAATTGGATGTATTATCTTAATTATTTATGTGTTCCTAATTTGTTCTATATAAAGAAACAATTTGTCTACATTTTAAAACACCGAGGATTACATCCCCGGTGTTTTTATCGTGATTATTTCACGTGTTTTGCAAGTTCTTCTTGTGCTTTTTTATTGGATTCTTCTTTTTCTTTCAACCAATTCTTATAAGCTTTGTCATAGTCAGCCGTTGTGACTGTATCACTTTGTAATTCCATGTACTTGTAGTAGCTAGCCCCGTCTTTGATACCAATCAAGGAGAAGGCTTTTGTAAATGGTTTGATCTTCGTGATAGAAGGAACAGCACCTTTAGAGTATACAGGAAGTGCAAAGGCATTGTCTGTCAACCAAGCTTGAGCAACAGCATATTTTTCATAACGAGTTTTGGTATCCAATTGTTCTGCATTGGCATCATCCAATAGTTGTTTGTACTCGTTCAAACCTAGTTTTTCAATTAGGGCTTGGTCAGTTGCCGGATTGATTCCCATTCCTGCTAAGGCTGAACCATCGACTGGATTGAAGATATCCAAGTAAGTTGATGGGTCTTGGAAGTCAGGTCCCCAACCAGCGATATCCATATCAAAGTCTTTTTGATCAGGACTTTGAGCGAAGTAGGTTGCATTGTCCGCATCTTCAGTAGACAATTTCTGAACATCCACGACAACATTTTCTTTTCCTAATGTTTTTTCGATGGAGTCTTTCATTGAATCAGCTTGTTGCACAATGCTAGCAGAAGACTGGTCAACCACATAGTCGATGTGGATTGGGAATTGGACACCTTGCGCTTGGAGCTCTTCTTTGGCTTTAGCAAATTGTGCTTTAGCCTTGTCCGCATTGAACATGCTATCTTGTGCATCAGCTAGGCTGACATCCTTCCAATCATCTCCTGTTGCAGCAAGTTTTTCTTCAACAACAGTACCGAAGTCTTTGTTGTCTACTTGCACAAATGTTGGAGGTACAAGAAGCGTACGAAGGGTTTTGCTAGCCCCGTCTTTACCGTTTGATTGGGCACTTAGAGAAGTACGATCAAGGGCAAAGTTGATGGCTTGACGGAAGTTTTTGTTTTGAAGAGCTGTTTTGGTTTGGTTCTTCTGGTCGTCTGTTTTTTTCTCAGTATGACCGTAGTTTTGACGGTTTACGTTGAAGTAGACATAGTAGACAGTCGCATCTTGCGGTGAATAAACGATATTGTCCTTGAATTTTTTCTCAATGGTACTGAAGGTTGAGCTCGTTGGGAAGAGACGCGCAGTGGTCAAGTTTCCATCAGAGAAGTTACGAGCTAGGTAGTCTTGGTCAGAACCATCGAAGTAGGTCAATTTGATATCATCGATCTTCACATTGTCTTTGTCGTAGTAGTTCTCGTTCTTAGTGAACTCCATCAACGATTTTGAAGTGAAGGATTTCAAGTAGTAAGGACCGTTGTATAGGATTCCAGAAGGTTTGACGCTACCAAAGTCTTTACCTGCAGACTTGAGGAATTTTTCATTGACGGGCATCATGGTCGAAGTCGTCAATTTAGAATTCCAGAAGGATTCAGGTTGAGCCAAGGTGTATTGGAGGGTATGGTCATCAACGGCTTTGACACCAACTTTAGAGAAGTCCGTGTTTTTACCAGTGACATAGTCATCCAGGCCGGCTACTGAGTTTTGAACTAAGTAGAGGGCATCTGACTTGTTGTCTGCTACATATTTCAGAGAAGTGACGAAGTCCTGTGCAGTGACATCCGCATATTCGTTCCCTTCTGAGTCATACCATTTTGCATCTTTACGAAGTTTGTAAGTATAAGTCAATCCATCCTTAGAAACAGACCAATCTTCTGCTAGAGCAGGGACCAAGTTACCGTATTGGTCGTTTTCAAAAAGTCCATCTACTAAGTTAGTTGTGACATCACTTGTTGTTGAACGGTTTGAAAGGAGGTAGTTCAAAGAGTCTGGATCAGTGCTATACACGTATGAAAAAGTGTTTGTCTGAGAAGACTTTGCAGATGATCCACAAGAAGCAAGGAACAGGGCTGAAGCAACCGTGACACCTGCTAGGAAAGCTAGTTTAGATTTTTTCATCACTTATCTCCTTTAATAAAGATTTTGTATTATTATACACCTTTTTTTATAAAAAGCAAATTTTATTTGAAAATAATTGTATATTTAGTCATAATGCTCGGATTTATCGAGTTTCATGCAGTATTTTTAACTATTATGCTTTACAAACTAGCTAAGGAGGAGTATACTAATAATGAAAGGACTAGTATGTAAAACAAACTAGCTAAAAAGATGCGGTATAGAAAGGGGGAGCAGGATGAAAGAGTCGCAATTGCTCAAGGGTGTCCTGGAAGGTTGTGTTTTAGAAATTATTTCAAAAAAATCTATTTATGGCTATGAATTGATCCAAAGTCTCAAGGAAACCGGCTTCGATAAGATCGTTGCGGGGACCGTTTATCCCTTGCTTCAGAAGCTAGAGAAGCAGGGAGTCATCGTAGGAGAGATGAGGCCCTCTCCGGATGGACCTGATCGCAAATATTTCTCTCTAACCATGGAAGGAAGAGAGCGCCTAGAGGAATTTTGGAACCAGTGGCAGGATCTGGTCGTTAAAGTAGAACGCGTTAAAAAGGAGGGGGAAGCATGATCGAAGATTATACAGAAAAAATGTCAGCCGAATTGATGCACCTAAATAAGGACAATCAAGCCTATATGAAAAAAATGATAGCTTATATTGGAGTGAAGTCCTATTTTTATGATGATGAGCTACTGGGGGAGCAGCTCTACAATATGGTTTGCGATTTAAAGGTTGCTGAGAAAGAAGGCAATCGGGCAGTGGATTATTTTGGAAAGGATCCAAGGGCCATGATGGACCAAGTTCTCTCGGAGTTACCTAGACGCAGGCTAGGTTCTTATGTGGGGTTATTCTTGATTCTTGGAACGATTTTCGTTGGCATGCGGTTTGTAATGGATTTTGCCTGGATGCTGCCACTGGTGATTGCTCCCTTAACATATTTGCTAGATCTACTCATTTTCTTTGTGTACAGTCAATTTATGATGTGGCTTTGGTCCAAGCAGAGCTATGGGGAAATCAAGTGGCCTTGGGCTCTTATCATCAGTGTGATTAGTTTGATTCTGTCTCCTAGGATAGAGCACGTATTTTCTGACCATTTGAGTCTGAATCGAAGTATCCTTTTGCCAGATGGTTGGGCGATTGTTCTGGCTTTTCTGGTTCTTCTTGGATTTACGATCATGACCTATAGAAATCAGGGACGGCTTGCTGTTAGCCTACTGGTCATGGGTGTGACTTTCTTTGTAACTGGATGCTGTGTTCGTTTTGTGAATCCAGGAACTGCTAATGTATTACGCTGGCTACTCCCTCTGATAGGACTAGTCTTGTCCTTCATTGTATTTCGTCTCCAAAGAAAGGGGGAAACATCATGACATCAGCTATTTATTATGAAGAAACGCAGGCTTTGGTTCAAACCTTTAGCCAGGAGGACCAAGCTTATTTCCAAGATCTCTGGGATTATTTCAATTTTGCCGGCTTCTTATATGAGGAGAAAGCATTAAGAGAGCAGGTCTATAATCTAGCGCTAGATTTTTCGCAAGCAAGCGGTGATGGATTGACAGCCAAGGACTATTTTGGACAGGATCCCAAGGGAATGGCAGACCAAATCATCGAAAATATGCCTAAAGAATCCACGCGCTCCGTTCTAAAATATGGGGCGATTGTCTCGGGAATTGTGATTTTTTATCGCCTCTTAAGTGATTTTGCCTCTCAAGCAGTCCTGGTTCTTAAACCCCTGGTCTATCTAACGGATAGTGTTATGGGTATTTTAGCTGTTGGATTACTATTCTATCTCCTTCGTCGCCTCATTTTTGCAGAAGAGAAGACAAAAAAAGCAATCTATGTTGCAGTCGTTCTCGTCCTTGGGATCTATTTCATCAGTGAAATAGTAGGGGTCCGTTTCTTGCCAACTCTAGGTTGGTTGACGGTACCTAGTCCATGGGATACCTTCATCATGACAGGGGCTAGTGCAGGACTTATCCTCTGGCAGTGGAAAGAAGAGTTTGCTCGTGCCTTCATCTTTCCTATTCTGTCCTTCTTAGTAGTGGGATTCTTGCATCGTTGGACTTTGGCCCAAGGGATTCAGAATTCCAGCATGACCATCATTTTGCCGACGGTGATCATCGTTATCGGATTGATGATTTACTATTGGTTCACGATTCGCGCCTTGAAAAAGAACAAGACAGAAAATGGTGAATAGAGTGAAAAGGGGGGAGGAAGCTCCTCCTTTTTGCTGTTGAAAAACAACGAGAAAGCTTGATTTTTGTTATAATGAAAGGGAGTATGAAACAAAGGAGAAGATCATGACATTTGAAGAAATCTTGCCTGGACTAAAGGCAAAAAAGAAATATGTACGTACTGGTTGGGGTGGTGCTGAGAACTATGTCCAACTCTTTGATACCATCGAGCAAAATGGAGTGGCTCTGGAAGTGACACCTTATTTCCTCATCAACGTCTCTGGTGAGGGTGAAGGTTTCTCCATGTGGAGTCCAACTCCTTGTGATGTTTTAGCGACAGATTGGGTGGAAGTCCATGACTAAAAGGGCCTTGATTACAGGCGTGAGTTCCGGGATTGGTCTGGCTCAAGCACGACTCTTTCTAGAGAAGGGCTACCAGGTCTATGGAGTGGACCAGGGAGCGTATCCTCAGTTAGTAGGTGATTTCCACTTCTTACAGCGGGACTTGACCCTGGATTTGGCGCCGATTTTTGACTGGTGTCCCCAGGTCGATGTCTTGTGCAATACGGCTGGAGTTTTAGATGATTACAAACCGCTCCTTGAGCAAAGCGCTCAGGAGATTCAGGAGATCTTTGAGATCAACTATGTGACTCCGGTAGAGCTGACACGGTATTATCTGACTAAAATGTTGGAGAAGAAGCAAGGGATCATCATCAATATGTGCTCCATTGCTTCTAGCCTAGCTGGTGGAGGCGGTCACGCTTATACCTCCTCCAAGCATGCTCTAGCGGGATTTACCAAACAGTTGGCCCTGGATTATGCAGAAGCTGGGGTTCAGGTCTTTGGCATCGCACCCGGAGCCGTCAAAACAGGCATGACCGCAGCGGACTTTGAACCAGGTGGCTTAGCAGACTGGGTAGCCAGTGAGACGCCCATCAAGCGCTGGATAGAGCCAGAAGAAGTGGCGGAAGTCAGCCTCTTTTTGGCCAGTGGGAAGGCATCTGCCATGCAAGGACAGATCCTCACGATTGATGGTGGTTGGAGTTTGAAGTAAGGGCTGAAAAAAGTAAAATAATAAGGATGAAATGAGTCTAGTAAAACCACTGGGCTCATTTTCTATTTTAGCTTTATGGAAAAGGAATCTTATGGTATGATAGCCTAAAAGGGACCTGTAATATGGAGGTCAAATAAAAAAAGCCTTTGGGAAGAGAGACTCAAAAGGAGACGAGATGCTAGTATTAACAGACACAGATCCAGCTATTTCAAGCGAAGATTTTTTACAATTTGAGGAGATTCTTGGAAAGAAATTGCCGGAAGCCATGAAGGATTTTTATCTCAAGTACAATGGTGACCAGCCCCAAGTAAGGGGTGTTCACGATGACCGTCATCTCTTTCCTTTCAATTCCTTTGATTCACTGGAGGAGATGAAGAAGTCTTTTACTTGGTTTGACGATGAGGCTGTACCGGCGGGATTTAAGGCCACAGATCTTCTCCATTTTGCCTATGATCCTGGATCGGGCAACTATGCTCTTTCTTTAAGGGCAGAGGATTATGGCAAGGTGTATTTCTATGTTCTAGAAGAAACAGCTGAGATCTACGGTCAATGGGCTTCTTTTGAGGAATTTTTGAACTCTTTTGTTGAAGAGTGAGATTAAAAAGGAGAAGGGATGCGAAAACACCAAGAACTTTCACTAGAGCAGATAATTGAGCAGGTGCGCGTGGATCAATTAGTATCAGATGATTTTTGCCTCTATGGCAAGGAGGATGGAGAACTGGCACTAGCTAGGCTCTATTGGGTATCCGATTATCCGGATGTTGTGGAAGACCGTGATGTCTACCCGACAGAAGTGACGGAGCAAGATCTGCTGCTAGTCTATTATGGAGAGCAGTTGATTGATGTTCTTGCAGTCGCACTTGAGGAAAAGCCAGATGCTAGTCCCCAAGACTTGGTCGAGGCTTTAAATTATTATCAGCAACATGATAGCTTTATGCCTTTTGATGATTAGCTAGGCCGATTAGAGAAATGGTATTCAATGACTGATAGTGATAAGGAGAAAAATGACAGTCAATATCGATGAATTGGTGAAGGAGTACGGTTTTAGCGTAGGTCCTAAAGAGGAGAAACCATTTAGTTTGGATGAGGTCCGTTTCAACCTTTTGGCATATTTAGAGGATTACTCCAAAATGGGATTTTCTTTTGTCAAAGCAGGCGACGAACTAGTCGAACTAAGGAAAAATCAGGAGAGTTATAGGCTTTTTGGTCAGTGTTTTTAGGTGCCTTTGTAATTGGAGAAGAGAAGCAAGTCTTCTTACTTTGCAATCAAGAAGGAAGGGAAGTTTTTCAAGAATCGAGGGTTTATGTCAATTCTTCCTTGCATACTTTTGTTTCCTCGTATTCACTCTTTCTATCAGGCATCTTTCTTTTGAAAGCAAAGTTTTATGAGATTGAGCAAGATGAAGTCGAAGAGATTGCAGCAAACTTGAAGGCTCAAGTACTTGCCTTGGAAAAGTCCCTTGAACAAGAATTGCCCTTCTGGGAGCACATGGCCTATTTGATAGAAGATGATGGAATCGTTCTAAGAGATGATCTCTTTCATATCTTAAAGAAAGAGCAGTAGGAATTAATTATGGAGAAAAGATTGCCCCAGATAAAGATTCGAGAGTGGAATGAAAAGCCACGAACAAAACTTCGATTTATTAAAATTGGTGATATTTTTTGCTATCAATTTTCGGAGGAAATGTTTGTATTTGGTCAAATCCTTGGAAAAGTGAACGTTGGTCATGTCATTCAATTTTTCGATATCTTTCAAGCAAGGCCTACTATAACAGTTGAGGAGCTAATTCGTGCTCAATTTATGGGTAAGCCCATCATTGCAGATTCCTACACCTTGTTTGATCGAAGTCCAGTATGGTCTTGGCAGATAATTGGTCACCAAGCGGATTTTGATCCAAGCCCTTTTAAAGATTTAGCCTTTAAGTGGGGAGACCCAAATGGTCTTCACTTTGGGAAGGTCTGGCTAGATGGTAGGCGGGAACCTAAGATTTTTTCTAGGGAAGAAGTTGAGGAGCTGGACTGGGAAGCCTGTGTCGGAAGTATAGTTTATAACAGAATCTTGGAAGAAGAACTGGCAAGCAGAGGAAATAAAGGAGTTTGAGATGGACTATGTAGATGAGTTGACTTCAGGACGAACGCCCTTGGTAAAAAAGGCAGCGAAAAAAATTTTAAAGGGCAGACTAAAAGGATATGGACCATTCTTGCATCAGGCCTTGGAAGGGGAGATGGAAAAACCTAAATCATGGGAATCACAAATGTACTTACTCTACGCCATGGCCGCAACGGATTGCACAGAAGAAGTCCCCTATCTCAAATCGTTGCTGCTGAGAGATATTCCAACACCCGTAACCTACCGCTCTCTAGCAGTAGCGATTGCTTATCTAGAAAATTCAGAAACAGAGAACTTGTCTTTTGTTTATGAGTCCTTAGAATCGAATAACTCATCTCAAGCTGCAGGTGCCTGTGCAGCGATATATCAGAGAAAGATTGTTCTGAAAGATGATGATTTTAACAAAATTATGTCTTATGTGACTCATCCTAAATATCTTGAGCATATTGGTCAAGTCATAAATCCATTTTTATTTATTTTAGCTGCATCTTATTTATATCCAGAACAGAATCGCCAGAAAATTGTAGACTTTTCCCGTCAGTTCGATATATCTACCGTCAAGGACTTAATCAATGACGTTACAAAAGGAAAGGACGGCAGGAGGATTAGGCTATTCTAAGACCTACTTAAAGAGAGAAGTTACCATCTCCTTAAAGAGGGAAACAATGAATCTTAAAAAGAAGACTTATATTCATTTTTAAAAAGGAGTTCATACTGTGAAATGGTTTGAAAAAGTAGTGGGGAAGGAAAAGATTATTCATTTGTTTGATGGTGATTTGGACTTGAATAATGTATTTCTTGATACTATATTATGTTACGATTACAAATTAGATCTTGTCCTTTATGTATATGATTTCCCAACTAATTTCCCTGAAAAGTGGCAGAAAAGCGATTTTAATGCCATAAAAATTAATTTAGAGTTTTTTAATTTAGATGAAATCCATTTTTATTCTAAGGGGATTCATAAGGTGAATGGACGACTAGAGTTGCTCTTTTTAGAGAATAAGGTTGAATTCAATTTTATAAACCAAAATGATGTGATGTTATCGGGATCCTCTGACCTTGTTAGAATTGCTGAGATTGGTCCTGTGAAGATTGATACTTAAAGATGTATTCCTAGCTTATTTGCGGAGATTCTGGATGATCAAACAATCCTCCATTGCCAGGAGGAATACCACGACTATGGGAAAATGGTCAAGAAAGGGAAATCTCTTTTGAGGAGAGTAAACAGTATGTATCCTAAAGGAGTTGGAATGCCTAACAGGTAGAAAAGCGAATCATTGCATATTTAAAAAACTACAAACAACAGACCTTGACCTAAGGATAAACCTTTCTACAAGAAAAAAACTACGAGACCACGAATATGAAGTTACAGTATTTTGAATTAGATAAGCCCTATGTGGAAAATCAACAGAGGATTGAGGAGCTGATGGACTCAGCTGCGCTAACATACGAGGAAGCTAGAATTGAAGACTACCGACAAAATTGGAAAGATCGGAGAAACGCATTCATATATGAATCCAAATGTATGACCTCTATGGTAGAGCGCCTCTTTAAACCGATTGTGACTAACGATTGTTGGAAAATAAACGTAGAATGTGTTGATACGATTAGCAATCCAGCCATTATGAACCTACTTGGCGTCTATACTATTCAGATCCTATTTGATTTTTCTAGCTATGAAACTTTGTGTCCATTGGAACAGAAAAAGCTGCTCTTAGAAGCCTTGGTAAAAGGGGCGAGGCGCGTGTTTCTGGAACTCTCTATTCCATACTCCTTGATAGAGGATGTAGTCAATGAAATAGAGAAAAACGATTACGAAAATAGCTGGGAGTGGAAAAGGAAAAAGATCCAATCCACGACCTATTCCATTCAAGTGGAGCATCAGCTTGATAAGGTGGATTTGTTTTGGAAGATAGAGCACAAGGACAAGAGCATCCGTAAGTTGATTCAATCCTGCCCTGCTCACGAGATGGATTATGGGGCTAAGCTTGGTAAACTGGAAACAAAAGGGAATTTCCTTTATCTGTTGGATAAACAGAATGAGGTTGTGAGCAGAATTTCTGTTTTAGAATGATAGAGCAAGAATAATGAGTAACTTAAAAAAGAAATTATCCTTATTAAAAGTTGAAAGACGAATCAAGAGTTTGAAGGGAATAAAGGATGTTCATTTTCTGATCGACAAACCTAAAGAAATTGATTGGTATGCTGGGGAGTTGAATCCTATAGACTCTCCACTTCCTTGCCTTTATGAGTTTTCTGCCAATCTTACTACTAAAGATCTAAGTAGACCAATTCAAAGTCTTGTTGGCAATAGCAGTCGGTTTATCCTAGTTTTTTGGGAGTTTTCACCAGTTTACGTCTTGTTTCAAATGGAGTCTTTGGATGACTTTTTGCCCTCTTATTCTACTGAATTTTCTACCAGAGACCTGACACTTTTCTTTCAAGACCAGGAAAAAGTACTGGATCTCCATTTAGCGGAGGATAAAGTAGAAGTGAGAGTCTTGGAGAATAAATCTAAGAACCCGTAGATTCTATAATGTGAAAGCTTAACATTGAATTAGTCGATGAAAGAGGCAAAGAGGAAAGAATGCCATTCTTGTAGAGACAAATGGTAAAGGTGGTTCTAATGTGTGAAAAAGAATATTATTATTATGGCAATAGTGAGTTTATGACAGGCCTAGGAGTTATTTATACAGAGTTTACTGGTCAGCGCGCAAGTCGACAAATTAACGTTTTGAATGGGCACTCTTATGCTTCCTCTTGCCTACAGGATTATGTTCCAGAAGTAGGGTTTCTACTCTATGATGGTCGAAAAGATGAGTTGGATCTATCAGACTCCATCAAGATTAGTCAAGAGGAATTTGAACGAATTTGGGCACAGGCTGTCCCTAGCGGTCAGAATGATACGTAATCGTCAGTTGAAAATAGCCAAATATAATCCCAAAAATGTGAGAGGAGTCCAATAATGATGCTCAATTTGTTGAAGGAATTCGTAGAAGTCTATCATAGAAACAAGGGCTTAGGAGAGCTTGTATTTACTAGTGACTGTCTCCATGTCGAAAAGCCAGATTTGTCTGGTCAATTGAAAGAGTTCTATCAGCATTTAGACTTTGATGAAGAAGCTTATTTTAGAGGAGCTCCCTATGATCTTGCTCTAATTCCTCTCCCTCTATGTGAAGCTGCATCAGAAGGATGGCAGGATCCTAGCTGGAAAGAGAGTTATATGGTTTTTGCTCACATGATGGGGGATGAGCCAATCTTTTGTGATCTAACTAGCGAGCTTAGTCCTGTATATGGCAAGATTCCTGGAAATTCTAAGCTCTATAGCTTAAGCCCCTCTTTATCTACTTTCTTGTCTACCTATAGTCAGATGAAAAAGCTAGAAATCACCAAGTTTGAGAATAACATCTACATTGATGAGGACTTGTCGGACTATAAAGAAGGTTTTCTAACAGGAATCAATGCTATTGTCGAGAAGCAACTTCCTGAAGACTATCGAAATGATTTTATAGCATTTATGCTGGGTTAAAGCCAAATAGGGAGAGATGAGAAGCAAATGGAAATGAAAAATTTTTTAAAATGTTGTGAGGATCTGGTCATACAAGAAAGTGGGGCCTCAGCTCTTGAACTAGAAAAACTAAAAGCCAGACAGTTTCCGCGAGCTCACCTGGATTTGCTCTCCATAACCAATGGCTTGGAATTTTATGGTGGCTATTATCGCTTGTTTGGGACGGATTCTACTCAAGCTATTACGCTAGATTCCTGGAATTCGGATGAGGTATGGAAAGACGTCTGGAGAGATTATGCATCAGACTACTATTTTTTTGGTATGTCTGCTATTGGAGATCAATTCGCTTATAGATTGAAGGATGGGAACATTCAAAGTCATCAAGTTTATTATTTAGATGGGATTACTATGGATGTCATCGAGATCTACGACAGTTTTGAAGCATTTTTTGAGAGGGAATTTGTGCTAAAAGCTCAAGGTGGGATGGAATCTATTTTTGTGTCTGCTAGGGAACGATTTGGAAATCTAGACCTCTCCACAAGCTGTATTTATTCCCCTTCCTTAATGATTGTGAATGATCCAAGCGTTGAGAATCTCATGCTTTTACCGACAAAGGATGTCATGACCATCAATGGGGATTTGTTTGTTCAATTGTCTGATTCAGAGGAGTCTATTACGAAACTAGAGCAATATCTAGACGCTTCGGGTAGAGCCAGAGTCAAGGTCATTTTTGATCGAGATTGAGCAAGCAGGATATAGTTTATTTAGAAAAAATACTCTGAAGATTCATGATTTTAGTTTTTGAGACAAGCAATGGTTTATTCTTCTTGTAAAAGTGTCATTGTAAAAATAGATAGGTTGAACAAAGAAAACGAAGCATGATATTCATAAAAAGAGGTGAATAATGACCAGTTTAGATAAATATTTAGAGATCATTAAAAAAGGATTTTCCGAAAGAGAGAATTTATTGTCAATGGAGCCTCTGCATTCTATTGAAGAGATTGCACCATTATTGGATGAAAAATTGACTTATAAAGAATTTATCGATATCAATCGCTTATTAAGACAAAAGTACATTGTCGAAAACCCAGAGGATATGCTGAAAGATGTGGATTTTAATCAGCTTTCTTTACCTAGCAATACGAGGGTGATTTACTTGATGGGAAGTAAATCTGATGTGCTAGACTTTTCAAAATATGAACAAGTAGAAAAGATTTTAATAGTTGGGGCTAGTAAAGTAAAAAAGATTATCTTACCCCAGAATGATTGTGTGAAAGCCCTAGGGATATCTTCCATGACAAATTTGGAAACGATAGAGAACATTTCTTTTCATACTGGCATGCGTTATCTGCACGTTGATTATGGTGTAATGTTGCCTAACTTTAATTTTATTAGAGATTTAAATCAGTTGCTCTATCTTTCATTTACGGCAAATAAAAAATTACCAGAATTGGATTTTATCCAGCCCTCTAGTGAGCTTCGTTTTTTGGATTTTGTCGATACGTCTATTTTTAACTACGCATCAACAGTTAGCTACCTGAAGAGTCTGAAACATCTCCGATTTTTAACAACGGGAAGAACAAATCAAAAGCAAAGGGAACTTCTTAGAAGAGAGTTACCACATGTTTGCATGCGTAAGGGGTAAAAAATGCCTTTAATACAGCTTTTTATGACCGATGTCTTCATATTTATTGCTGAGTCAACTTGTGAAAAGATAGATATCCAAGCAAAAATCGAAGAGAATATGGAGATACTAAAGAAGTATATCAAGGAGCATGAAATCTATAGCCTCTTTCCTTTTAAGGGATAAGGTAAGTTATTGATCTTGGACTTTTAGAAAAGAGTAGAATATGGAAATCAAAAAACACTTTGGTGTCTATGGCATTTGCTATGAGAATGGAAAATTGCTTTGTATTGAAAAAACAAGAGGCCCCTATCAGCATCGTTTTGACCTACCGGGTGGTAGTCAGGAACTCGGTGAGGGGTTGACAGAAACCCTCAAGAGAGAAGTTCTGGAAGAGACAGGCTATACGCTTAGCTGTTATTCAAATCCTAGGATTTATGACGTGCTGGTTCAAGAAGAGGGGCAAGACTTCGCCGTACACCATATCATGGCCTTTTATGATATCGTACTCGATTTCGAGAGCTCTCAAAAATCCCTTCCTCATGAAGTTTTTGATGGAAGCAATGATTCAGCAAATGCAATTTGGTTGAATTTGGAAGCAATTACTGCAGACAATGCCTCGCCTTTAGTATTAAAAGTGAAGGCAGAGTTACGAGGATTTCCAGAATTAGAACTGACAAGTTATAGGAATTGGAAGGTGAAATAGAGGGATAATGGAACTATTTAAAACCTGGAAGAAAAATATGGTTCTCTATGGTCTTAAATCTCAAATTGGAACTGTATACCGAAACAGTGATGGGACAACAAGTTTTTATGATATTGGGAATTTTCTATACCTAGCAGGGGAGCTAAATTCTAGATTTTGGGAAGATTTTATTAGGCAATATGGTTTAGATTATAAGATTATTATTTCAGAAGACACTAAGTGGCAAGATTTTATGCGTCGACAAGTTGGGTTAATTTCTTTTACTCGCTATTCTTTTAAGGATAAGGCAAATTTTCAAGTTGAATTTCTAAATGATCTAGTTAGTCAGTTAGAGAAAGGTTACAATATTGTACCTATTGATAATCATATTTATAACTGCCTTTCTGAGGATGAATGGTCACAAGATTTACAGGGAGATTTTGAGTCCTACCAGAATTTTACTTTAAAAGGTGGATTTGGCTTTGTGATTGTTAAAAATAAAGAACTGATTGCTGGGATTTCCTCAGGGTTAGTTTACCAAGGAGCAGTTGAAGTGGAAGTTGCAACTAGACCAAACGAACAAGGAAATGGATTTGCTAAAAAGCTTGGTGCTACAATGATTCTAGAGAGTTTAAATAGAGATACGTTTCCACTTTGGGATGCTCATAACGTGGCTTCTAAAAAAGTAGCAGAATTTTTAGGATATGAGTTAGTTGGACCTTATGAAGCTTTTGAACTAGAGGAAAGTGTCGTATAATGATATCTGATATTGTATCTTTTAAGACGAGGTGAAAGATGAGAAATCAACTGTCTCTTAGTGGCGAAAAAATTGTTGAAAAAGTTTATCCCCATTTATTGCACCACGTCGGCTTGATTCGTGGGGAATACTTGCTAAGAGAGCTCAATCAAAACATACTATTACCAAATTGTCAGCAATTTGTGAAAGATTATCTAGACACTATTTGTCATTTGTACTCAGATGAAGAAGTCTGGTATCGCTTTTCAGAGTTAACAAATGCAGAAGCAAATATTCTAGACGGGACTAAAGAGTATTTTGACGAACGCCACCCCTTATTTGGATACAGAGGTATCAGGCGTTTGTTGGCGTGTCCAGATGAATTTCAGGCTGAGACAAGTGTTGTTACAGAAGTTTTTCAAACCAAACCCAATCTGTCTGTTATTTTTCCTTTTGTCAATGATGCCGAACAATTAAAACAAGCTATTACAGTATTGCGTCAGTATGGTTTTACCGGGAAAGTCGGCACGATGATTGAATTACCATCAGCTTATTTCGACTTGGACAGGATACTGGAAACTGGTATTTCAAAGATTGTAGTTGGAATGAATGATTTAACTTCTTTTATTTTTGCGACTGTGAGAAACAGTCAATGGCATGATATGGAAAGTCCAATTATTTTAGATATGTTGAGACAGATGCAGGATAAAGCAAGGAAGAACAAGATTGATTTTGCTGTAGCAGGCTATCTGAATACTTCTTTCATACAAAAAATGAATCAGATGGGTATCGAATGTATTCTCCATTACAGCTCTATTCCAGAGATTTTTGATTTAGAAATTGACCATCCAGACCATCTTAAACATATAAAAGAAGAAAGTAAAAAATTACAAAGGAGAACCCATGACACCGCAAGAAATGTGGAATGCCTACAAGCAAATCAACCCCTCTATCGGAGATGAGATAGACGCCTGGGCCTTTGGAGTGGACCCAGACCTTTTAGCGGATCTGGTGTTTACAGGCGAAAAAACAGCAACTGCCTCAGCTTACGATCTTTACGCAGTAGAGGACGAACCTCTTCCCCAAGTAGGGACCTTTGATGTCGTTTTAGACAGTCAAGATCAAGCTGTCTGTATTGTCGAAATTACCAAGGTTTCTGTTCAACCTTTTCATCATGTGTCAGCCGACCATGCCTACAAGGAAGGTGAGGGGGACAAATCCTTAGCCTATTGGCGTCAGGTTCATGAGGAGTTTTTCACGGAGTGGCTGGAGGAAGCAGGACTGACGTTTACACCTGACAGCAAGGTGGTTTTAGAAGAATTTCGCAAAGTTTATCCATTATAGAACATGCTCTCCTTTTAGGAGAGTTTTTTGATCTACGTCAATTTTTCAAATCGGCCAAAAAATGGTATAATGTAAGCGATATTGTACAGAAAAGAGAATGTATATGCCAAATTATGCCATTATTTTAGCAGCGGGAAAAGGTACCCGTATGAAATCAGATTTGCCGAAGGTTCTACACAAGGTTGCTGGGATCTCTATGTTGGAACATGTTTTCCGTAGTGTTGGAGCCATCTCACCCGAAAAGACTGTAACGGTTGTGGGCCACAAGGCTGAATTGGTGGAGCAAGTCTTAGCTGGACAAACAGAGTTTGTCAAACAAACCGAACAATTGGGAACTGGTCATGCAGTTATGATGGCAGAGCCAGTCTTGGAAGCTCTTGAAGGCCACACCCTTGTCATCGCAGGGGATACACCTTTGATTACGGGTGAAAGCCTCAAATACTTGATCGACTTCCATATCAATCACAAGAATGTGGCAACGATTTTGACAGCCGAAGCGGCTAATCCATTTGGCTATGGTCGGATTGTCCGTAATGATAATGCGGAAGTGCTTCGAATCGTCGAGCAAAAAGATGCGACAGATTTTGAAAAGCAAATCAAAGAAATCAATACAGGGACTTATGTTTTTGACAATGCCCGCCTCTTTGAAGCTTTGAAGAATATCAACACCAACAATGCTCAAGGTGAATACTATATCACAGATGTGATTGGGATCTTCCGAGAAGCAGGAGAGAAAGTTGGAGCCTATACGCTCAAAGACTTTGATGAAAGTCTTGGGGTTAACGACCGCGTGGCCCTTGCGACAGCAGAAGGTATCATGCGTCGCCGTATTAACCAAGCCCACATGGTTAATGGAGTGAGCTTTGTTAATCCAGATGCGGCCTATATCGATATCGATGTCGAAATCGCCCCAGAGGTACAAATTGAAGCCAATGTCACCCTAAAAGGACAAACAAAAATTGGGGCTGAAACAGTCTTAACTAATGGAACCTATGTCGTGGACAGTGAGATTGGTGCAGGTGCTGTTATTACCAACTCTATGATTGAAGAAAGCACCGTAGCCGATGGCGTGACAGTAGGACCTTACGCCCATATTCGTCCAGGTTCTAGCCTTGCCAAAGATGTCCATATCGGAAACTTTGTCGAAGTCAAAGGTTCGTCTATCGGCGAAAATACCAAAGCGGGCCATTTGACCTATATTGGTAACTGTGAAGTCGGAAGCAACGTCAACTTTGGTGCAGGAACCATCACCGTCAACTATGATGGGAAGAATAAATACAAGACCCTTATTGGAAACAATGTCTTTGTCGGATCTAATTCGACCATCATTGCACCTGTTGAGTTAGGCGATAATTCCCTAGTCGGTGCTGGATCCACCATTACCAAGGATGTACCGGCTGACGCGATTGCGATTGGTCGCGGTCGTCAAGTCAATAAGGATGAGTACGCGACTCGCCTTCCTCACCATCCTAAAAATAAATAGGAGATTTTCATGCAATTTGAAGAAAAAACCATTGAACGCAAGGAGATTTACCAAGGACCGATTTTCCAAGTAGTTACAGATCAAGTGGAACTACCCGATGGAAAAGGTCAAGCGCAGCGTGATTTGATTTTTCATAATGGAGCTGTTGCGGTTTTACCGATCACAGATGAGGGCAAGACTATTTTGGTCAAGCAGTACCGCAAGGCGATCGAGAGAACTTCTGTAGAGATCCCAGCAGGCAAGTTGGAAAAGGGTGAAAATGCGGATCCTCAAGCAGCTGCTCTGCGTGAATTGGAAGAAGAAATTGGTTACACAGCGGATCTAGAGTTGTTGTATGATTTTTATTCTGCCATTGGTTTTTGTAACGAGCGGATCAAACTCTATCTTGCGACCAATTTGAAAAAAGTGGAAAATCCTCGCCCTCAAGATGCAGATGAGACCTTGGAGCTCTTTGAGGTGACTTTAGCAGAAGCTGAGGAGCTGATACAAACGGGTGATATCTGTGATGCCAAAACCATTATGGCAATTCAATACTGGAAACACCTACAAAACAAATAAAGAATAGAGGAGAAACCGATGGGCAAACCTTTATTAACCGATGAAATGATTGAGCGGGCAAACCGGGGAGAAGCGATCTCTGGTCCCCCGCTCTTTGATGAGGAAGAAACAAAAATTCTCCCGACAGGGAACAGAGGCTTTGGTTATGAACGGCCAGTGACTTCAAGGGAAGAAGATAGTGGACATGGAGCATCGTATCCTCAGGAGACTATTCCAATCAGAGTCCAACCTACAGTGACCAAGAGTCGTCGGATTGAGAACCAAAAAGATGAGGTGATTCAATCAAAATTGAATAAGATCTTATTTTGGGTCATCCTGCTCCTCATCTTGTTAATTCTTGCAATCTGGCGCTTATAAGCAGCGTCTACCAAAGGAGTTACGATTATGAAAATTGGAATCATTGCGGCCATGCCACAAGAATTAAAAATCTTAGTGGAAGCTTTGCAGAACGGAGAGAAACACCTTCGCCTAGGAAAGGTTTACTATACAGGGTCGATTGGTCGCCATGAAGTGGTCTTGGTTGAAAGTGGTATCGGAAAAGTCATGTCAGCCATGAGTGTGGCTGTGTTGGCCAACGATTTTAAGGTGGAAGCCATTATCAATACAGGTTCTGCAGGTGCCGTAGCACCAGGGATGGCTGTTGGAGATATTGTCCTAGCGGACAAATTGGCTTATCATGATGTGGATGTGACAGCCTTTGGCTATAAGTATGGTCAAATGGCAGGGCAACCTCTTTACTTTGAATCCAGCCGCTATTTTGTTTCAGAGATGAAAAAAGTGCTAGCTGAGGAACAAACACCAACCCATGTTGGCCTGATTGCGACTGGGGATAGCTTTATCGCGAGTGAAGAAAAAGTCGCATCGATTAGGGAACATTTCCCAGAAGTATTGGCCGTTGAGATGGAAGGGGCAGCTATTGCCCAAGCGGCTCATGCAGCTGGCCGTCCTTTCATGGTTATTCGGGCTATGAGTGATACGGCAGATCACGTGGCTAATATCTCTTTTGATGAATTTATCGTAGAGGCTGGCGAACGCTCTGCTCAAACCTTGATTTCTTTCTTGAAGAGATTGGTGTAAAACAAACAATAGAGTTAAGGCGCCTTTAATATAAGTAGGAGGTGGGACAGAATGAATATCATTTAAAATTCATTCTGTCCTACTTCCTTTTCTGAAGCCGATTTTTTCAGAAATAGACGGACTTCATGCTATAATAAAGTCTAGTAATACAAAGGAGACGTTATGGTTTTATCAAAAAAACGGGCACGACATGTGATTGAAGAAATTATTGCCCTCTTTCCAGATGCTCAGCCAAGTTTGGATTTTCGTAACCATTTTGAATTATTAGTAGCGGTCATGCTCTCTGCTCAGACGACGGACGCAGCGGTCAATAAGGCAACGCCCGCTTTGTTTGAAGCTTTCCCAACTCCTCAAGACATGGCGGTCGCCAGTGAAGCCGACATTGCCAAGCATATTTCCAAATTAGGTCTCTATCGCAATAAGGCTAAGTTTCTCAAAAAATGTGCCCAACAATTGTTGGACAACTTTGATGGCCAAGTCCCTCAGACACGGGAGGAACTGGAGAGTTTAGCCGGAGTGGGACGTAAAACAGCCAATGTGGTCATGAGTGTCGGTTTCGGAATTCCTGCCTTTGCTGTTGATACTCATGTAGAGCGGATTTGCAAGCACCATGACATCGTCAAGAAATCAGCAACACCATTAGAAGTGGAAAAACGAGTCATGGACGTTCTTCCTCCTGAACGCTGGCTCCCAGCTCATCAGGCTATGATCTATTTTGGACGGGCCATTTGCCATCCGAAAAATCCTGAATGTGATCACTATCCGCAACTCTATAACTTTAAAGACAGTTAAAAAGCGAGGTCTAATGACTTCGCTTTTATTTGATAGGGAAGAAAGTAAGTAAGAGCCAAGAAATCAGTAGAGTAATAGCGCCAATTCCAAGGACAAATAGAATAGGAATGAGGATTCCTTCGTAGGGAGCTTTACCCCTTTCTTCAGCTTCTTCAATCTCGCTCAGACTGCGTCCTTGTTCATAGGCGACAAGCTGGCGATAAGTACGAAGATTATGCTTTTTCTTGAATTTTTCAATGCGTAGGGCGTAGAATATACCGACAGCAAGAATCAAGCAACTAATAGCGATGCCGTATCCATCCAAATAAAGAATAAGGGGAGTGCTGATGATAGGACTGCCAATTAGCAGTAAGCTAAAAACCACTTCATCTTTTTGATAGCGCATAAATTCTTGGTCGTGAATAATTTGTTTCATGGTTTCCAAATCTCCTTTGACTAGTTTGTCCAATGACACTCCAAAGACCTTGCTTAGTAAGAGCAGGTTTTGAATATCAGGATAGGTTGCGCCGCGTTCCCAGTTGGAAATGGATTGACGGCTGACAAAGATGATTTCAGCTAATTCGTCTTGAGATAAGTTTTTCTCTTTACGATAGTGCTGGATTTGTTTTCCGACTTGCATAAGATTTCCTCGCTTCCTGATTTCATTCTACTCAATTTTATAAAAAAGGGCTATCAAAGTTCTTTGACATGTTGATTTCATAGGGTTTAGCAACTGTTTTTGACTATAGATTTACAAGCCTGTCAATGGATAGTTACTTACTGAAAAAGAGGCTAAGAGCCTCCTTTTTCTTATTCGCTAAATCTTAAAAAATAACCATCTGGATCCAAAATCGCAAATTCATGGGGATAAATAAAGCTATCTCCTACTCGAAATTCTCTTTTTATCAGCGGACGATGGATGGGATATTCGGCTTCCAGCAGTTTTTGGTGGAGCTGAGGGACATCCTTGATACCAAAGGAAATATTGACACCGCGCCCGAAAGGATAGGTCAGTTGGGCTAATTCTTCTGCGTTGCCTTCTTCTAGCATCAGCTGGCAGTCTTCAAGCGAGAGAAAGAGAAATTTCTCCTCTGGACGTTCGTATTGGACAGAGAAACCCAGCAAGTCGCAGTAGAAGTGGCGCGACTTTTCGATGTCAGATACTACAAATTCAGGGATGACGGCTTGATAGTCCATTGTTTCCTCCTTATAGATCAATCTCCATGACAATTGGTGTATGGTCTTGACGGGCACCAGAGTCAATCATAGCTGATCTAGTTACCTTGTTCGCAATGCGGTTAGAAGTGAGCCAGTAGTCAATTCTCCAGCCTGTGTTGTTGATTTTAGATGTCTTGCTACGCTGTGCCCACCAAGTATATTGATCTGGAAGGTCCCCATGCAAGTGGCGGAAGGTATCAGTGAACCCTTTGGCTAGCAAGTTAGTAAAGCCAGCACGCTCTTCATCGGTAAAGCCTGGGGAACGACGGTTGCTGGCTGGATTAGCCAAGTCGATTTCCTTGTGGGCTACGTTGTAGTCTCCTGTTGCCAGAACAGGCTTTTGCTGGTCTAGTTCTGCCAAGTAGTCTGCATATTTGGCATCCCAGATTTGGCGTTCTTCCAAGCGTTTGAGCCCATCTCCAGCATTCGGAGTATAGACCTGGGTCACAAAGAAGTCATCAAATTCAAGGGTAATAATTCGACCTTCGACGTCCATGGTAGAAGGAGCACCAATTTCTGGGAAGGTTACCCTTGGTGTCAATTCTTTTTTATAGAGGAACATGGTTCCTGCATATCCTTTGCGGGCTGGTTCTACAGAGGACCGCCAGGTGTTTTCATATCCAGGGAAGAGTTCTGCTAAGACCTCTAGGTGTTTTTTTGTTGGTCCTTTAGCAGATAATTTTGTTTCCTGAATGGCAATGATATCCGCATCCTCTGCAACCAAGGTGAGGAGGACGTCTTGAGAGAGTTTTGCGCGTGCAGAGTCACTCGTCAAGGCGGCATTCAATGAGTCAATATTCCATGAGATCAGTTTCATATCGTTTCCTTTACTAACTTTTTCGATGTTTCTATTATACCAAAAAATCTCCTATCACTTGTCTCCTGTGATTTGAGAAGGGAGCTATTTTGCAGTCAAGAGCTATGCCTCCCGCATATGCATAAAAGAATGCTTACCGAGGAGTTCAGAATGACGATTATTTTATCTGGTCTAGCGACTCGTGTCTGGATGAAATGTGCTATAATGGAGGTTGAGTTTAAAATAGAAATATTCCTCAGATTTCCTTTAAAGTTATCCTATTTTTACCATGGATTGTTAGGGACTGGGGCTGAGAATCACGGTGAAAGGAGAGGTATGGCGCAAAAATCTAAACGTTCAAAAAAAGCGAATGCTAAGGTGAGAAAATTTGATAATCGGTGGATTACTAGACGACTTTATTTGTTATTCAGTATAGTCTGTACCCTCTTTTTGATTTTAATTGCTCGACTAGGGTATATGCAGATTACTCATCAAGGCTTTTATACACAAAAATTGGCAAAAGCTACCAAAAAACACTTAACAAGAGGGAGTCTCCGGGGACAGATTTATGATGCTTCTGGTCAGCCTCTGGTAGAAAATGTTGACAAGAAGGTCTTGTCTTTTACCCGAAGCAATAAGTTTACTGCAGAAGAAATGCGTCAAACAGCTCAGCTTCTTCTGAATTATGTAAGTGTTTCGAATCCCCAAATCACCAAGCGTCAAGAGATCGACTTTTATCTCGCAAATTCGGAAGTCTATAAAGAGGTAGTGGATAAGTTGCCCAAGGAAGAGCGTATCGACACGGACGGCAATCCACTTCCAGAAGCAACCATCTATCAGCATGCTGTTGATAGTATTGAGACTGAAAAATTAGGTTATACAGAAGAAGAAAAGAAGGCCATCTATCTCTTTAGCCAAATGAATGCCGTTGAAAACTTTGCCAGTGCTACGATTGTGACCGATCCGATGTCCGATGAGCAGGTAACGACAGTCAAAGATCATTTAAAAGAATTTCCAGGATTTGAAGTGATCACAAGTTGGGATCGAAAAGTGGTTGATAGCCCCTTGGCTTCCATCGTCGGTAGTGTGTCGACAGAGCAAGCAGGTCTTCCAGCTGAAGAAGTGGATGATTATTTGGAAAAAGGCTATGCCTTAAATGATCGCGTCGGAACTTCTTATTTAGAAAAACAATATGAGTCTGTTCTCCAAGGAGAACGGGTTGAAAAAGAAATCCATTTAGACAAGAATGGCAATGTCGAAAAAATCGAAACCCTCTCCAAAGGAAGCAAAGGGAACAATATCAAGCTTTCCATTGATTTGGATTTCCAAAGAGGAGTGGAGGACATCTTGAAGAAGTCCTTCCAGGCAGAATTGGCCGCTGGAAATGCCACCTACTCAGAAGGAGTCTATGCGGTTGCCTTAGATCCAAAAACGGGTAAAATCCTTGCGATGGCGGGGATGAAACATGAGGCTGGTTCGCAAGACCTGACCCCTGACGCTTTAGGAACAGTGACCAATGTCTTTGTTCCAGGATCGGTTGTGAAAGCAGCGACTTTGACAGCAGGATGGGAAAATGGAGTGATTTCTGGGAATCAAGTCCTATTGGATCAACCAATCTCCTTTTCTGGTTCAGCTCCTATCACTTCTTGGTTCACCCAGTTTGGAAGCCAAGAAATCAATGCGGTCCAAGCGTTGGAATATTCTTCCAACACCTATATGGTGCAGATAGCTCTTGATTTGATGGGCCAACCCTATCAGCCAAACATGAGCTTGAAGACTGACCAATTGGATCCAGCTATGAACAAATTGCGTTCGACCTTTGCCTCTTATGGTCTGGGAACAGAGACAGGAATTGACCTTCCGAATGAATCTACGGGCTATGTTCCTAAAGAGTTCACGATTGGTAATTACCTAACAGACGCCTTTGGTCAGTTTGATAACTATACCCCTATGCAGTTGGCTCAATATGTTGCAACCATTGCCAATGATGGGAAACGCGTGGCTCCACACCTGGTCCAAGGAATTTATGAGAATGATGCCAAGGGAGGTTTGGGCCCTCTGAAAGAAGAGATTGCAACAAAAGAACTCAATCAAGTAGCTTTGACACCCGAAAATCTAGCTATCATTAAACAAGGTTTTTATCAGGTGGTATACGGAACCAGTGGCTTAACAACTGGTAAAACCATCGGAGAAGGAGCTGCCGTTCCAATCAGTGCGAAGACCGGGACTGCAGAAACATTTGTAAATGGTGGGACCCCTGCTGTAAATACCAATGTCATCGCCTATGCCCCATCTGAAAATCCTCAGATTGCGGTGGCAGTCGTCTTCCCTCACAATACCAATCTCCAAGCGACTGTTAGTCACAGTATTACCAGAGAGATTATCAATCTCTACCAGCAAAAACATCCTATGAACTAGAAAGGAAGCTATGCTCTATCCAACACCTATCGCAAAATTAATTGAAAGTTATTCCAAGCTCCCTGGTATTGGGATCAAAACAGCAACTCGTCTGGCCTTTTATACCATCGGAATGAGTGATGACGATGTCAATGAGTTTGCCAAGAATCTCTTGTCAGCAAAGCGGGAATTAAGCTACTGTTCCATCTGTGGGAACCTAACAGATGAAGAAGAGTGTGCCATTTGTCGAGACGAGACGCGCGATCCATCGACCATCTTAGTGGTAGAAGATAGTCGAGATGTGTCGGCCATGGAGAATATCCAGGAGTACCACGGTCGCTACCATGTCCTTCATGGCTTGATTTCGCCTATGAATGGGGTCGGACCAGATGATATTAACCTCAAGTCCTTGATTACACGATTAATGGATCATGAGGTCCAAGAAGTAATTGTGGCGACCAATGCAACTGCAGATGGGGAAGCAACTTCTATGTATATCTCACGCGTCCTCAAACCAGCTGGCATCAAAGTGACCCGCCTGGCACGTGGATTAGCTGTCGGAGCTGATATCGAATATGCGGACGAAGTGACCCTTCTCCGAGCTATTGAAAATCGAACCGAGTTATAAGCGGTTACAAAAACTGGAGGAACCCCTCCGGTTTTTTTGTTTTTTAGGTGTTCTCTCTCGTTTTCTTTCTTTTTAAAGTGTGGTATACTAGAGGGACGAACTCGTATGTGAGGAGTGCTTCTGACAAGTCAATCAGGAAGCACAAAATTAAAAAAAGGATTAGGACCAAACAATGGCAAAAGAAAAAATTGTACTTCTTTATGGTGGCCGTAGCGCAGAGCGCGAAGTGTCTGTACTTTCAGCTGAAAGCGTCATGCGGGCGATTAATTATGACAAGTATTCTGTTGAGACCTATTTCATTACTCAGGCGGGAGACTTCATCAAGACCCAAAGCTTTGAAGAGAAGCCTGCTGAAACAGAACGCTTGATGACCAACGAGACCATTGATTGGGAAGCTAAAGTATCTCCGAGCAGTATCTACCAAGAAGGAGCGGTTGTCTTTCCAGTCCTTCATGGACCAATGGGAGAAGATGGATCGGTTCAAGGTTTCCTAGAAGTCTTGAAACTCCCATATGTGGGTTGTGATATCCTTTCTTCTAGTGTGGCGATGGACAAGATTACCACGAAACGGGTCCTAGAATCTGCAGGGATTCCACAAGTTCCTTATGTGGCAGTCCTTGAAGGAGATGACCTAGAAGTTAAAATTGCCTTAATCGAAAAAGAATTGACCTATCCTGTCTTTACCAAGCCTTCTAATATGGGCTCTAGTGTCGGGATTTCAAAAGCAGAGAACCAGGCAGAACTTCGTCAATCTTTGGAATTGGCCTTTAAATATGATAGCCGTGTTCTGGTTGAGCAGGGTGTCGTAGCGCGTGAAATTGAAGTGGGATTGTTGGGTAACTACGATGTCAAGAGTACCCTCCCTGGTGAGGTGGTCAAAGATGTAGCCTTCTATGACTATGAAGCCAAATACATCGATAATAAGATTACGATGGCGATTCCGGCTGAAATTCCTGCAGAAGTTGCTGCGACCATGCGTCAGAATGCCGAATTGGCCTTCCGTGCCATTGGTGGGAAAGGTCTCTCCCGTTGTGATTTCTTCTACACAGAGGATGGGGGCATCTACTTGAATGAGCTCAATACCATGCCTGGCTTTACCCAATGGTCTATGTATCCTTTGTTGTGGGACAACATGGGCTTGTCCTATCCTGATTTGATCGAGCGTTTGGTTGAGTTGGCAAAAGCAACTTTCGAAAAACGCGAAGCACACTTACTGTAAGAATCTGTTCCAAGTGGGAGTAGGGGATGGAATCAACTCAATGAGGAGTCGATTTTCTTCCTGCTCCCCCTTTTTAGAGGAGAATACTATGAATCTAACCTTGCACGAAGTAGCAGGTGTCCTGGCTGCTCGCAATGATATCAGTCAATTTAAAGATGTAGCCCTCGTCAAGCCGGAATTTGACAGCCGTTTGATTGGGACTGGTGACCTTTTTGTCCCTCTTAAGGGGGCGCGTGATGGGCATGATTTCATCGAGACGGCCTTTGAAAACGGGGCCGTAGCGACCTTGTCTGAAAAAGAAGTAGAAGGCCACCCATATTTGTTGGTAGATGATGTTCTAGCGGCCTTTCAAAAATTAGCCCAATATGTGTTGGAGAAGAGTCAAGTAGATGTCTTAGCTGTCACCGGTTCAAACGGTAAGACAACGACCAAAGATATGTTGGCTCAGTTATTATCTACTACTTATAAAACCTATAAAACACAAGGGAACTACAATAACGAGATTGGCCTCCCTTATACGGTTCTCCATATGCCAGAAGGGACAGAGAAGCTTGTCCTTGAAATGGGGCAGGACCATCTGGGAGATATCCATCTTCTCTCAGAAATTGCGCATCCTAAGGCAGCGATCGTGACCCTCATTGGGGAAGCTCACCTTGAGTTTTTCAAAGACCGCAAAGAAATCGCTAAAGGGAAATTGCAAATTGCGGACGGGATGCCAGCTGGTGGCTTGCTTCTAGTGCCGGCTGATCCCATTGTTGAGGAATTTTTGCCGAGTCAACAAGAGCTTGTGCGCTTTGGTGAAGGAGCAGACATCAGCCTTACCAAGTTGGACGAACGCAAGGATAGCCTGACTTTTGAAGCGAATTTCTTATCAGATGCTATTGACTTACCTGTCACAGGCAAATACAATGCGACCAATGCCATGATTGCGGCCTATGTTGCCTTGAAAGAAGGAGTCAGTGAAGAGGCCATCCGTGCAAGCTTTAAAGGCTTAGAGCTTACTAAGAACCGTACAGAATGGAAGAAAGCAAGTAACGGAGCGGATATTTTATCTGATGTCTACAATGCCAACCCAACGGCCATGCGCCTGATTTTAGAAACCTTCTCGACCATTCCTGCCAATCCAAATGGTCGCAAGCTAGCGGTCTTGGCAGATATGAAAGAACTAGGGGAGCAATCCATTGATCTGCACAACCAAATGATTCTCAGCCTGTCGCCGGATGTCTTGGATACGGTGATTTTCTACGGTCAAGACATTGCGGGCTTGGCTCAATTAGCGAGCCAGATGTTCCCACTCGGACATGTCTATTATTTCAAAAAGACCGCTGAGGAAGACCAGTTTGAGGACTTGGTCAAACAAGTCAAGGAAAGTCTAAAAGAGCAGGATCAAATCCTCATCAAGGGAAGCAATTCTATGAATCTAGCCAAATTGGTAGAGGAGTTGGAGAATGGCGAGTAATAATGTACTAAAGAACATTCAGCGCTTGATTTCAATCACCAATACAGGCTTAGCGTTCTCAAAAGATCCATTTGATCAAGAGCGCTATCAGGATATTCGTGCCATTTTACAGGATCTTGTCAGAGAAGCGACTGATTTGAATCCACAAGAATTATCGGATTTGTTTCGCCCGACAGACCATTACGACACTCCCTTGATTGATGTTAGGGCCTGGATTGTCAAAGATGACAAACTTTGTTTAGTGAAAGGTCAGGGAGAAGAGACCTGGGCTTTGCCGGGTGGTTTTGGTGAGGTTGGCTATTCTCCTAAAGAAAATATTTTAAAGGAAATCCAAGAAGAAACGGGCTATTTAGCACGTGTCAATCGCTTGTTGGCAGTATTTGATACCAATCGCTACCAATTGCAAAGCCGCCAATATGTGAAATTGGTATTTGAATGTGAATTGCTGGATGGAAGTTTTCAACAGAATCAGGAAATTTCCGATCTTGCATTTTTTGAGAGAGAGAAAATGCCTGCTCTTTCTACCAAGCGCAATACAGAAGAACAATTGAACTTCCTTTGGGAGGTTTATGATGGGAAACGAGATTTGTATTGTGATTAAAAACGATCTATAAATTAAAGGAATATGAACATGACACTTTGGGATTTATTGTTTACGAACCAAAAATCAGCCCCGCCTGAGTTTGGGCTCTGGTATTTCATTCTGCCAGCTTCTTTGTTGGTGGTTGGTTACTTTTCCATCAGATATGCGCAGTCTAAAAGCTACCAACGCTTTTGGTATTGGGCACAGTTGATCCAAGTCTTGACCATCAATGCTTGGTATATTCTTGCCCACATGCCTTTGACGGATAATTTGCCTTTTTATCATTGCCGTTTGGCTATGCTGGTGATTCTCTTTGCCCCTAAAGGGACCTATATCAAGCAATATTTTGCTCTCTTGGGAGTTTTGGGATCGATTGCGGCCCTGGTTTATCCAGCCTTTGATCCCTTCCCATTCCCTCATATCACTGTGTTGAATCTGATTTTTAGTCACTGGGCCTTGCTTGCCAATAGTTTGATTTACCTACAGGATCATTATCAATCTGAAAAACAAGACAGCTTGAGAATTTTCAAGATCACTTTTGGCATGAATGCCTTGATTTTCTTAGTCAACCTTTTGACGAAAGGAGATTATGGCTTCTTACGGCGTCCACCAATCATTGGGGACCACGGTGCTCTCTTAAACTACCTCTTGGTTAGCTTTGTGATGGTAGCTGGAATTTTCTTAGTCAACCAACGTTATAAGTACAAATACAAGATGGTTGAAGAGACTGTTGGTTCGCGTTCAGAATAGAAAATAGATGAGCTGAGGAAAGGAAGACATGACTCTTTGGGATTTATTTTTCACCAGTCAACCAACGGCTCCTCCTCAATTGGGGGCTTGGTATTTCTTGCTGCCGACCTCATTGGTAGTGGTGGGGCTTCTGTCTATTCGATTTGCTTATTCCAAAGGCTATCAAAACTTTTGGTATTGGGGGCAATTGATCCAGTTGCTCATTATCAATGCTTGGTATATTGCAGCTCGTTTGCCTGTTTCGGAGAGCCTGCCCTTCTATCATAGCCGGATGGCCATGTGGATCATTCTCTTAGCTCCTAAGGGAAGCTTCAAGCAATATTTTGCACTTGTTGGTGTCTTTGGTTCTATCATGGCCTTGGTTCATCCCGTCTTTTATCCCTATCCTTTTCCTCACGTATCTTCGATCAACAATGTCTTTGGTCACTGGGCCCTCTTGGCCAATTGCTTGATCTATCTGGTCCAATCCTACCAGGTGGAAGAAAGGGATGCCTGGAAAATCTGTCAGATGACTTTTGGGGTTAATGCTTTTATTCAGCTTGCGAATCTTGTAACAGGTGGAAATTACGGCTTTATGCGTCGTCCTCCTGTACTTGGTGATCATGGACTTGTGTTCAATTATTTGATTGTGACGATCCTGATGACAGGGACCCTTATCCTGATCAATGCAATCGTTAAGTCCAGTAAGAAAAGAAAAAGAACATCTGAATCCGTTTAATAAGGAGATCCTATGCATCATTTTTTTACAACTGAATCCACTGCACCACCTGTTATACCGCTCCTCTGGTATGGGGTCATGGTTCTTTTAATCCTAATGGCAGTTTGGGCTTCATTACGTTACTATCAAAATGAACAATTTCGGAAGATCTTTCGAAACTTACAAATATTTCAATTGATCTGTCTATATATCTGGTATTTTGCTTTTCAACTTCCCTGGTCCAATAGTTTACCCTTGTACCATTGCCGTTTGGCCATGTTTGCTGTCTTGCTCTTGCCAGACAGATGGAAGAGCAAGCAGTTCTTTGCCTTGATGGGAGTCAGTGGGGCGATCTTTGCCTTGGGTTATCCGGTCTTTGATCCCTATACCTTCCCTCATATTACGAGCTTTTCTTTTCTCTTAGGGCATTACTGTCTCTTGGTTAATTCCTTGATTTATCTCTTGAGATGCTATGATTCGAGTCTCTTAAAAAATCGAGAGATTGTTCTTTATACTTTCGTCTTGGATTTATTCCTTGTGGGAGTCAACCAAGTCACTGGAGGCAATTATGGACTCATGGCGCGACCACCAATTATCAAAGGGGATAGTCTCTTGGTGAATTATGTCGTGGTTTCCAGCATCCTAGCAGCAGCCTTGCTTCTCTTTAATGTATTTTTCAGTCGCAGACCTGTTAGAAAAAGAGTCAGTCGATAAAAAGTTGAAGGAGGTTGAGACAATCAGTCTCAACCTTCTTTTAGTTAATAGGAGTTTGAAATGAAGAGGTTTTTACTAGTCATTGGTATCTTGTGTGGCTTATTTTGTACAGTTAGTCCGGTTCAGGCAGATGATGACGTCCGGTATTCGATCGAGTCTTATGTAGGACACCTCCATTTGCAGGAAGATAGCCAGGCAACATTCACTCAAGAGATTACCTATGATTTTCATACGGGCTACAATGGTCAGTATGTAACTTTAGGGAGTGCAGATCCCCTTCCTAAAGGATTTAAAATCCATGAAAATCCTCAAGTTGAAGCTTATGTGGACGGGGAAAAACGAGAGATCCGTGTAGAAGAATCGGATCTCGGAGATGGTCGTCTATTAAAAATCTACAATTCGAGGATTGTTGGAGGCAAAGTTACCATCAAGGTTGTATGGAAGATTGATCATATTCTAGACCTGTATTCCGATATAGCGGAGCTCAATTGGTTCCCTCTTTCAGATGGGGATGAGGATATCGCGAAATTAGATTTTTATGTGGATGGTTTGGATGCCAAGCAGGGAGAATTGTATGCTCATACCGGTTATTTTAACCCACCAGCCCAGATTGACCGGACTGCGACTGGCTATCACATTCAGTTACGGAACTTCCCAAAGAATGGAAAATTGGAACTCCACGCATACTGGCCCATGACAGAAGCTCTGCGTCGAGGCCAATCTAATAAGATAAAAAAAGAAAATAGAAAAGATAAATTCCTAAAAAAAGAGAGATCCATTCAACAAAAAACATTCATCTACAAGACACTGTTTCTCAGAGTCGTGCCAATTGTATCGATTCTTTTATTTGTCCTAGCTTTTATTCCATGGATTCGCTATATGATCAGTACCAGAAATCGTCGGATTGCAAAAGGAGTAAGATTATACGAACCACCGCAGAATTTACCACCATTAGTTCTAGCTAAGGCGCTGTATCAACTTGATTTTGAACAAATGGTGATATTTAGAGAGAAAGGTCAATTAAAATTTAACCATCTCATTCAAGCAACAATGTTAGACCTCATTGACCGAGGAAATCTTCGTTTGACTAGGAATGAAAACGGGGAAAGGTTGACCTGTCTTCACCATGAAGGCTTGGCTGATTTTGAATTGAAGTTTATTGACATGATCTTTGATCAAGAAACGGAAATCAATATCAGCGAGGTATTCTCAAAATATAAAATTAATCAAGTAGCTCTAAAAAAAGATTTTCGGGCTGCTAAAACAGAGGCGCAACGAGATCGCATTCGAAAGGTCGGAAGTGATGTTCAATCGCTTTTAAAAAAAGATGCCCAGCAATTGTCAAAAGGTGTTGACAAGGAGATTGCGAAATTAGGATTGCCCTCTTATTTTAGAGACTTAACTGAGAAAGAAGAAGCTTTTTCAAAAACAGGCTGTGCCTTACACTTTTGGCTCTTACTGATCTTATTTGTGAGCATGTGTTTCTTAACATTTGGATTTGGTTCACACCTATCTTCATTCTATTTTTGGATCATTTTACTTTTGGTTCTGTTATTCATTCCATTTTATATTGTTGTGAAAATCCGTGAAGATCATCTACAATCCTTAGAGAACTTGGATTCGCAATTCCAATGGATGGCTTTTAGAAATATGATCGAAAGTATTCCAAATTTCAACCAAGCAGAACTTGAGAGTGTGGTCCTATGGAATCGTATTTTGGTGTACGCGACCTTGTATGGTCAAGCTAAAAAAGTGAGTCAGGTACTCCAAAATCATCAGATTTCCTTACCATATGAAGACTGGGATGCTCTTGTTTGGCTAACATCCTCTTCAAATACCTTTCTAGATGGCTCTACTTTAATGGCCTATGCAGATAATTCCTATAGTGTTTCAAACTTCTCTATTAACTCTTCAGATGGCAGTGGTGGCTTTGACGGCGGTGGTTTCTCTGGAGGTGGTGGAGGAGGAGGATTTGGCGCCTTCTAATAGTACTTGTTATTTAATGAAGTCTAGGATGTAGAACCATTGTAGTTCTCACTCGGGCTTTTTAATTTGTAAATACACTGATGATTGAAAAAAGGCTCTATTTCCGCTATAATAGGTTAGTTAAGGTAAAAGGAGAGAACCAATGTAGAAGGATCCTACCTACTAAAAAATACGTTTTAAAAAAATAACTGAGGAAGAAAGAATGACAATAACTGACGAAATTAAAAAACGCCGTACCTTTGCCATCATCTCCCACCCGGATGCTGGTAAAACGACGATTACAGAGCAGTTGCTCTACTTTGGGGGAGAGATTCGGGAAGCTGGTACTGTTAAAGGAAAGAAAACAGGAAACTTTGCCAAGTCTGACTGGATGGATATCGAGAAACAACGTGGGATTTCAGTAACCTCATCTGTCATGCAGTTTGACTATGATGGCAAACGCGTCAACATCCTTGATACCCCAGGGCACGAGGACTTCTCAGAAGATACTTATCGGACCTTGATGGCAGTAGATGCTGCGGTCATGGTGGTGGACTCTGCCAAGGGTATCGAGGCCCAAACCAAGAAATTGTTTGAGGTTGTCAAACACCGTGGGATTCCAGTCTTTACTTTTATGAATAAGCTGGACCGTGACGGACGTGAGCCACTAGATCTCTTGCAAGAATTGGAAGAAGTCTTGGGCATCGCAAGTTACCCGATGAACTGGCCGATTGGGATGGGGAAAGCCTTTGAGGGACTCTATGACCTTTATAACCAACGTTTGGAACTCTATAAAGGAGACGAACGCTTTGCCAGTCTAGAAGACGGGGACAAGCTTTTTGCTAACAATCCTTTCTACGAGCAAGTGAAAGACGACATCGAACTCTTGCAAGAAGCAGGAAATGAATTCTCAGAAGAAGCCATCCTTGCGGGTGAATTAACACCAGTCTTCTTCGGATCAGCTTTGACGAACTTTGGAGTACAGACTTTCTTAGAAACTTTCCTCAAGTTTGCTCCAGAACCACACGGCCACATGAAGACCGATGGAGAAATGGTCGATCCTTATGACAAGGATTTCTCAGGATTTGTCTTTAAAATCCAAGCCAACATGGACCCTCGTCACCGTGACCGCATCGCCTTTGTCCGGATCGTATCGGGTGAATTTGAGCGTGGGATGAGTGTTAACCTCCCTCGTACTGGTAAGGGCGCTAAGCTATCAAATGTCACTCAGTTTATGGCCGAAAGCCGTGAAAATGTGACCAATGCCGTAGCGGGAGATATCATCGGGGTTTACGATACTGGTACTTATCAGGTTGGGGATACGCTGACTGTTGGAAAAAACAAGTTCGAATTTGAACCACTGCCAACCTTTACGCCTGAAATCTTCATGAAGGTATCTGCTAAGAACGTTATGAAGCAAAAATCCTTCCACAAGGGGATTGAGCAATTGGTGCAAGAAGGGGCCATTCAGCTCTATACCAACTACCAAACAGGTGAATACATGTTAGGTGCTGTCGGGCAACTCCAGTTTGAAGTCTTTAAGCACCGCATGGAAAATGAATACAATGCAGAAGTGGTCATGACCCCAATGGGTAAAAAGACCGTTCGCTGGATCAAACCAGAAGACTTAGACGAACGCATGTCTTCAAGCCGGAACATCTTGGCCAAAGACCGCTTTGACCAGCCTGTCTTCCTCTTTGAAAACGACTTTGCCCTCCGTTGGTTTGCGGACAAGTATCCAGATGTCGAGTTAGAGGAAAAGATGTGATTCAGTAAGTCTACTTGATTGCAAAGCAATCTAAGTAGACTACGGCAAGCCCTATAAGACTTGCCCAACTGCCTCACTAACTGAGTTTTACAAATGAAATCGATTTGTAAAACTCAGTGTCGTAATCTAACAGTAAGAAAGCGGCCTAGCTAACTAGTCTCTCGAATCACTTTGGTGAATAGTATATATAAATTAAAAAGCCAGCTCAAGCGAGCTGGTTTTAGAATATCGACAAATTTTCTTTTTCCATAAAAACCAAGTGGTTGTTCAATAAATAAAAATAATTCTATATTTTTTGTGTTTTTAAAGCAAGGACTGAAACTTTCCGCTGTGAAAAAAGTTCTAGAAACAAGAGTGTTTCTAGAACTCGGGAGTTTTGAAACCTTAGGTTCAAAACTAAGTCATGGAACTTCGTAGAAGTTCCATGACGTCCGTTCTCACATAAGGAAAGTTTATAAGAATACCTATTATTGTTCTGTAATAAGGAGTCTTCCTAAAAATTCTTGTAAGATAAAGAAGACAATGAGGCTAGCAATGGTTTCCCCTAAGAAGGACGAGCTATTCACAACAAGAGAATAAATGTAGGCACTTTGGCCAGCTGGAGCATAGCTTCCCCAGAAGATGACCCCTGCAATGTAGTGAATGAGGTAGCGTGCAAAACCACCCAAGACGACTCCGGCAGTAATATATGTGAGTGTCTGAACTCGTTTTTTATCTCTGATAGCCTTATCAAGGGAAGGTTTGACAATTCCACTCAGACCAATCAAGCTGAAGGCTACAAAGTATTCTAAGAAACCTTGGATTGGAGTCAACCAACCACCAGCTGCTTCCCCCGTTACGACTTGCAAGAGTCCCCAGATGAATCCCCCCATGGCACCAGCCTTGACGCCCCAGCGGAAACTAAGGAGAAAGATAGGAACCATTTTAAAGGATAGAGAAATCCAAGGACCTAAGGACATGGGTTGAGTAACCAAATCCAAAATATAAGCAATGGTCGCTAAGAGAGCGACCTCAATCATTGGTCGAACCGTAGTTTTCGACATAAAAAAACCTCCTATACCAATCGTTTTGATTGGCTCATTTGTTGCCACATCAAAACGTTGTCATAGAAGTTCTCTATTTCTTTCTGTTTTGAGACACATCCCTACGCAGGTCCTAACCTGATCAGGTGGTAAGAGTTTAGGCGAGAGCGTGAATACCTAGAGTATTTAGCCCAGCCAATCTCAGCAATTGCTCCTCTTGTGACTCTTACATTATACTATCTAAAAAAACTTCCTGCAACTTTTTAACTCGCAAAAAATATGGTATAGTTATAAAGATAGAAAATGCACAAGTTGTGGAGGAAATAATCATGGGTATTTTTGCAGGTTTGATGGGCAATGCTTCTCAAAAAGATGTCGACAAGGTTGAAAAGGATTTAAGAGACATTCTGGTTCCAGGAGAGCAAGTAACCTTAGCTTTTAGTTTGATTCGTGACTTGATTGTCTTTACGGAGTACCGTCTCATTTTGGTGGACAAACAAGGGATGACAGGGAAGAAAACATCCTATAAATCCCTTCCTTATCGTTCTATTTCGCGTTTTTCAGTAGAAACATCTGGTCATTTTGATTTGGATGCTGAATTAAAAATTTGGGTTTCATCAGCTGTAGAACCATCAGAAACACTCCAATTTAAGAGCGACAATAGTGTCATCGAAATCCAGCAGGCCTTGGCAGCAGCTGTATTGCGTTGATAAGTGAATGAGAACAGGACTCGTAAAGTGATTTTGAATGATCGGTAGGAGCACTGGCAGATAAGGTAAAGAGGAAACGAAATGTTCGTCGAAAGAAAGTTAGGAGATGGCCGGAGTTGGATTAATATTGATTCTGACTTAATTGCGGAAACCTCCCAGTTGTATCAAAAGTATGATATTGATCAAGAAACCATTGAATATGCACTGGATAAAAATGAACGTGCCCACATGGATTATAATCGTGAAAATGGAACCGTGACTTTTATCTATAATGTATTGGACATGGAAAAGGAAAAGGAATATTACGAAACTATTCCCATGACCTTTATTATTCAAGGGCCTCGACTAGTCACCATCAGTAACCGGGATAATGCCTATGTTATCGAAAAAATGGAGCGCTATGTCGATGCTCATGAAAGCTTATCTACCTTTAAACTTTTATTTGCTGGCCTCGAGATGATCAGCAATGCTTATTATCCGATTATTGAGCGTCTGGATAAACATAAGGACGAAATCAATCGTCTCTTGCGAAAAACCACGACCAGTAAGAACCTTTATGCTCTTTCTGACTTGGAAACGGGTATGGTCTATCTGGTATCTGCGGCCAAGCAAAATCGCATGTTGCTCGAACATATCAAGGCTCACCTGATCTATCGTCAATTAGATGATGTGGAAAAAGAACAGTTTGATGATGCCATGATTGAAGCCCGGCAGTTGGCCTCCATGACAGAGTTAAACTCTCAGGTCTTGCAGCAATTGTCTAGCTCCTACAATAATATCCTGAATAACAATCTGAATGATAATTTGACAACCTTGACTATCTTAGAAGCACTCTTAGCGGTCTTAGCAGTTGTCACTGGTTTCTTTGGAATGAACGTTCCATTGCCATTTACAAACGATCCCAATGCCTGGATTTATATTTCGATCGCTAGCTTCGTCTTGTGGTTGATTTTATCACGAATCTTGCGCTGGATTGCTCATAAACGATAAAAAAAGAGAGGTAGGGAAGAAATTCCTTACCTCTTTCGTATCTTGGCTATTTCAGAAAAACCTTCATTTTTAACTCTGCCTCCCCTAAGAAGAAGAGGCAGTTTTGATACAAGTGATCGACTGTACAAAATCTTCTTGGAAATAGTAGGAGTAGATTTAAAAGTACTGAGTGGATTATAAACAATTTATAATTGGATTGAATCGTTGAATCAGTCAAATGAATGAAGCATTTTAATTATACTGAAATATCCTAGATACTAAATTCATTATACATATTTTTATTTTAAAAATCAAGGAAATAATCCCAAAATAAAAGGGGATTTTTTGTGAGTAAAAATTTTTAGAAAGCCTATGGTAACGCTGTTTTTGTGAGGTGCTTCAAATGAAAGAAGAGACTTTTTAGTCCTTTTTATTATTGCAAATTTAAAAAAGAAATTGGAAAGGGACGCAAAAATCATTCGAAGGTGGAAAGAGAATCTTTGTAAGGGGTTACCCAATAAAAACTTTTCAACCTGTTTCGTTTTACTATCTTTTAACCCTGGTCTATGGTATACTAGATAGGTTGCAAAAAAGCAGTACTTTTCTTTAGTGGAAAAGAAGCAACACGGTCTTTCATGAAAACTGAAAGTACGTCATGACAAGAAAAGTATAAACTAAGCGCTATAGGATGGCTTCGCACCATCTTTAGAAAGAAGAAAAACATGAAATTTAATGAATTGAACTTATCTGCTGAATTGTTAGCAGAAGTTGATAAAGCAGGATTTGTAGAAGCAAGTCCTATTCAAGAACAAACTATTCCCTTGGCTCTTGAAGGAAAAGATGTTATCGGTCAAGCTCAGACTGGTACAGGGAAAACTGCAGCTTTTGGCTTGCCAACCCTTGAGAAGATCCATACAGAAGATCAGACCATTCAAGCTTTGGTCATCGCACCAACTCGTGAACTAGCTGTGCAAAGTCAGGAAGAACTCTTCCGCTTTGGTCGGAGCAAGGGAGTAAAAGTCCGTTCAGTATACGGTGGCTCAAGTATTGAAAAACAAATCAAGGCGCTTAAGTCAGGTGCTCACATCGTAGTCGGAACACCAGGTCGCCTTCTAGACTTGATCAAACGCAAAGCCTTGAAGCTGCAAGATATTGAAACCCTCATCCTTGACGAAGCAGATGAGATGCTCAACATGGGCTTCCTTGAGGATATTGAAGCCATTATCTCTCGTGTCCCAGAAAATCGTCAAACCTTACTCTTTTCAGCAACTATGCCTGAAGCTATTAAACGCATTGGGGTTCAATTTATGAAAGAACCTGAGCATGTGAAGATTGCGGCTAAAGAGTTGACAACAGAATTGGTTGACCAGTACTATATCCGAGTTAAAGAACAAGAAAAATTTGACACCATGACTCGTCTCATGGACGTAGAACAACCAGAACTGGCGATCGTATTTGGTCGTACCAAACGCCGTGTGGATGAATTGACTCGTGGTCTGAAGATCCGTGGTTTCCGTGCAGAAGGGATTCATGGAGACCTTGATCAAAACAAACGTCTTCGTGTCCTCCGTGATTTCAAAAATGGCAATCTGGATGTCCTCGTAGCAACAGACGTAGCGGCTCGTGGATTGGATATCTCAGGTGTAACCCATGTCTACAACTATGATATCCCACAAGACCCTGAGAGCTATGTTCACCGTATTGGCCGTACAGGTCGTGCTGGGAAGTCAGGTCAATCGATTACTTTCGTAGCACCAAATGAGATGGGTTACCTCCAAATCATCGAAAACTTGACCAAGAAACGCATGAAGGGCTTGAAACCTGCGACAGCAGAAGAAGCCTTCCAAGCTAAGAAACAGGTTGCACTCAAGAAAATTGAACGTGACTTTGCGGATGAAGCTATTCGAGGTAACTTCGACAAATTTGCAAAGGATGCTCGTAAATTGGCTGCAGAATTCAGCCCAGAAGAATTGGCCATGTACATCCTTAGCTTGACGGTTCAGGATCCAGATAGTCTTCCAGAAGTTGAAATTGCGCGTGAAAAACCATTACCATTCAAACCATCTGGTGGTGGATTTAGCGGAAAAGGCAAGTCTGGTCGCGGTGGACGTCGTGGTGATGACCGTCGAGATCGTGATCGTCGTGGCAATGGTCGTCGTGATGACTACCGAAAGGGTGGTCGTTCCAATGATCGTTTTGACAAAGAGAAGCGTTACCGTAAGGATCATAAAAAACCTCGTAATACTTCAAGCGAGAAGAAAACAGGCTTTGTGATTCGTAACAAAGGAGATAAATAAAAAATACAAGGGTAAACAGTTGTTTACCCTTGTATATTTATAAGGAGACCGAAATTCGTAAACAAAACGTTTGCTATCACTATGTGGTAGCGCTATCAATTCTGTTAACATATTAAGAATACAACTTTTTATAAGTCCTGTCAACAGATTTGCTAAAAAAAATCTACTTTTTTTAAAAAAGTGAACAAAAAAATGATCAATTCACAAAAACGATCAACAAAATAAGTGGTTAATATAGAAAAAAATCGTCAAAATGTTTGTTTCTTATTGAAAATGTTCACTATTATAGTATAATGAAAGCAGTAATAGGAAAGTAGGACGTCATATGAAAGAGAGTAGACATGTAGCAATCTTACAAGAGTTGGACAAAAACGAAGTGGTCTCTGTTAAGGATCTAAGTGATCTCTTGGGTGTAACGGATATGACAATTCGACGGGATTTAATGGACTTAGAGGAGCAAGGATTGTTGGTTCGTGTTCATGGAGGGGCTCATCGAAAAATCAAGGATAGTCTGACAGAAGTCTCCCATACAGAAAAGAACATGTTGAACGTGGAAGAGAAAAGGGAGATTGCTCAAAAATGTGCGGCTTTGATCGATGAAGGCGATACAATTTTTATTGGAGCAGGGACCACAACAGATTTTATTGGGGATTATCTTGAAGGGAAACATGTCAGTATTGTCACCAATTCCCTACCTATTTTTGAAAAATTAAAAGACCAACCCAATTATGATATCATTTTAGTGGGAGGTCGATACAGGGTCAAGACACAGACCTTTGTAGGACAGTTTGCAAATAAGCTCTTAAAGGAAATTAAGGTTTCGAAAGCCTTTATCGGAGTAAATGGAATCGACGGCCATACAGCAATGACTGCAAACGAAGAAGAAGGAAATGGCAATAAAATTATTCTTAACAATGCCATTGAAAAGTATGTAGTAGCAGATAACAGTAAGTTTGATAGCTATTCTTTCTATGCTTTTTACCGTCTAGATGATTTAGATGCGGTGATTACCGATCATTCTATCTCTAAAAAAGTGCGAGATAAATACAATTCTTATACAAAAATTTTGTAATAATTAGAAAAGAAACAGCTAAACGGCCAGGATTCAAGCAGATTCTGGTCTTTTTTCTATCCTTTAATAGAGGGGGGACTACAAATAAATCTATAAAAAATAAACAAAAAAGAACAAAAAATTACATATTGTAATTGACAGCGCATTCATATAGTGATATACTTATTATGTAATTAAAAGATATTTAAAAAGTGGAAGGGGTGAAAAGATGGGATTAAATCAACTGTTTAATCGGGAATTAGTCTTTTGCCTAGATGTTGCGAATCAAGAAGAATTGTTTGAACAGGTTGCAACTTTATTGGAAGAACGTCAGATTGTGACAGATTCTTATCGAGTTGCATTAAAAGAAAGAGAGAAATCGTTCCCTACAGGCTTAGATATGGAATTTCTAGGAAAGGATTTGCCAAATGTGGCCATTCCTCACACGGATATCATCCATAACCTGACAGAGAATATTGTAGTTGTTCGATTAAAAAATCCGGTAACCTTCCACAATATGATCGCGCCTGATAAGGAAGTAGAAGTTTCGCTTTTATTCTTCATCATTAACAATTCTAGTTCCAGCCAAACAAACATTTTGGCGCATTTGATGGATTTCTTTACGACAAATGGAAATCTTGAAAACATGTCGAAATTGGAAACTGAAGAAGACTTATATCGCTATATCACAGAAGCGATTGCTTAATAGTAAAAATTAAAAATATTTATAATGGAGGTCATTCAAATGATTAAAATTTTAGCTGCCTGTGGTGCAGGGGTTAACTCAAGCCACCAAATCAAAAGCGCTCTAGAAGAAGAGCTTTCAAACCGTGGATATGATGTACAATGTGATGCGGTAATGGTAAAAGATGTGAATGAAGATTTGATTAAAGGTTATGATATCTTTACACCAATCGCTGCAACAGATTTAGGCTTTGATCCTGGTATTCCAGTAGTTGAAGCTGGTCCAATCTTATTCCGTATTCCAGCTATGAGCGCTCCGGTATATGACAATATCGAAGCAGCCATCAAAGAACACGGTTTAAGCTAATTCGTTTATCTGTATTTTGTAAGCGGTTCCTATGCCTGGAATTGCTGACATTCTTAATTTTGTAAAATATAAAAATATAAATCGGGAGGATTTATTATGAATGGCATTATCGATTTTGCCAATAAGTTTTTCAAACCCATTCTAGATATGGGTGCACCGATCATCATGTTGATCGTCCTAACTCTATTGGCACTTTTGTTTGGAGTGAAATTCTCCAAAGCGCTTGAAGGTGGTATTAAACTTGCCATCGCCCTTACAGGTATCGGTGCAATCATCGGTATGTTGAATGGAGCTTTCTCAGCGTCTCTTGCAAAATTCGTTGAGAACACTGGTATTCAATTGAATATCACAGACGTTGGTTGGGCACCACTTGCGACCATCACTTGGGGGTCTGCCTGGACACTTTACTTCTTGCTAGTTATGTTGGTTGTCAACATTGTCATGCTTGCAATGAAGAAAACAGATACACTTGATGTCGATATCTTTGATATCTGGCACTTGTCTATCACAGGTCTTTTGATTAAATGGTATGCGGATAAAAATGGAGTTAGCGCAGGAGTTTCCCTCTTAGTTGCCACTCTTGCAGTTGTTCTTGTAGGGATTATGAAAATCATCAACTCAGACTTGATGAAACCAACATTTGACGATTTGTTGAATGCACCAAGTTCATCACCTATGACTTCAACTCACATGAACTACATGATGAACCCAATCATCATGGTTTTGGATAAAATCTTTGACAAATTCTTCCCAGGTCTTGACAAATACGACTTTGACGCAGCTAAATTGAACAAGAAAATTGGTTTCTGGGGATCTAAATTCTTCATCGGTTTCCTTCTTGGTATCGTCATCGGTATCATGGGTACTCCACATCCAGTTGCTGATGTAGCTGATGCTAAAACTTGGGAATTGGTTATTAAAGGTTGGATCAGCCTTGGTTTGACTGCCGGTGTCTGCTTGGAATTGTTCTCATTGATCGGTTCTTGGTTCATCGCAGCGGTAGAACCATTGTCACAAGGTATTACAAACGTTGCTACTAAACGTCTTCAAGGACGTAAATTCAATATCGGTTTGGACTGGCCATTTATCGCTGGTCGTGCAGAAATCTGGGCTTGTGCAAACGTACTTGCACCAATCATGTTGATCGAAGCAGTGCTTCTTTCTAAAGTCGGAAATGGTATCTTGCCACTTGCAGGGATCATCGCTATGGGTGTGACTCCAGCTTTGTTGGTTGTAACACGTGGTAAATTGATCCGTATGATCGTGTTTGGAACACTCTTGTTGCCACTCTTCCTTCTTTCAGGTACTCTTATCGCACCATTCGCTACTGAATTGGCGAAAAGTGTAAAAGCCTTTCCAGAAGGAGTTGACAAAGCTCAATTGATCACTCACTCAACTCTTGAAGGACCTGTTGAAAAATTGCTTGGTTGGACAATCGGTAATGCAACAACTGGTGATATTAAATTGATTATTGGTGTTGTTGCCTTCTTAGCATTCTACGTTGGAATCTTTGCATGGTACAGAAAACAAATGATCAAACGTAACGAAGAATACGCAGCAAATGCAAAATAATCCGCTCCTAAATATGTAACTTGATAAAACTAGGGTATCAATTTTCCAGACATGGAGGGGTAGCCTAGTTTTTTCTCTAAAATAACATGCTAAGGAGTGTAATATGAGGATAGCTATAAAAAATAATGATCTGGAAGTTTGTTTCAAGGAGTTAGGTGGTGAGCTGGCCTCTATCAAAGATCAGGATGGTATCGAATATCTTTGGCAGGGTGATGCACAGTATTGGAGTGGTCAAGCCCCAGTTCTCTTTCCTATCTGTGGTTCGGTTCGAAATGATACGACCTTGTATCGCCCTCAAGGTGTTGGGAAGATCCCTCGCCATGGGCTGGTTCGCAAGAAAAACTTTGAGCTGGTAGAGCAAACAGAAGATCGGGTGACTTTTGGGATAGAAGATACGGAAGAAATGTATCAGCAATATCCCTATCATTTCAGATTAGAAATTTCCTATCAATTACTTGGTAAGAAGATTCAAGTAACCTATCGGGTTCACCATCTTGGTGAGGAAGGAGTCATGCCCTTTTTCGTTGGTGGCCATCCAGGATTTAATTGTCCGTTACTGGAGGATGAAGGGTTTGAAGATTACTACCTGGAATTCGAACAAGAAGAGACCTGTAGTATTCCTAAATCCTATCCAGAGACAGGCTTGCTAAATGTCTTTGATCGGACACCTTTCTTACAGCAAGAGAAATTCCTAAAACTCGATTACGATCTCTTCCAAAAGGATGCCATCACCTTAGATTGTTTACAATCAAGAAGTGTGACCCTCCGCTCTAAAAAGCACGAAAAAGGAGTAAGCCTTCATTTTCCAGATTTTTCAAACTTGATCATCTGGACAACGCCAAATAAAGGGCCATTTATCGCATTAGAACCTTGGTCTGGTTTATCCACTTCCCTTGAAGAGAGTGATTATTTGGAATATAAAAAGCAGGTTCGTCTCTTGCCAGCAGGTCAAACAGCTGAACTAAGTTTTGAAATCGAAATTTTATAGATAATAATGTTGTTGAATATAGAAGTTTCTGTATTTGATTGA
Source organism: Streptococcus sp. SCPM-O-B-15294 (M123) (assembly GCF_058200455.1). Lineage (NCBI taxonomy): Bacteria > Bacillati > Bacillota > Bacilli > Lactobacillales > Streptococcaceae > Streptococcus > Streptococcus sp. SCPM-O-B-15294 (M123). The sequence continues at coordinate 72,432 of NZ_JBYQGU010000002.1, forward strand.
AAAATGAATTAAAAGAAGGAGCATAATATGTCAGTTATTATTGGTGCGGATGCAGCAGGTATCCGCTTAAAAGAAGTAGTCAAAGAATATTTGGAAGCAGAAGGTTTCCAAGTAGTGGATGTGACAGAAGAAGGGCAAGACTTTGTGGATGTGACCTTGGCTGTTGCTAAGGAAGTCAAACAAGCAGAAGACAATCTTGGTATCGTCATTGATGCCTATGGTGCTGGTCCATTCATGGTCGCTACTAAAATTAAAGGAATGGTTGCGGCAGAAGTTTCAGATGAGCGTTCTGCTTATATGACTCGTGGCCACAACAATTCTCGCATGATCACCATGGGTGCTCAAATCGTGGGTGACCAATTGGCCAAAAATATTGCCAAAGGATTTGTAAACGGTAAGTACGATGGCGGTCGTCACCAAATCCGTGTCGATATGCTCAACAAGATGTGCTAAGGGGAGGAGTAAACGAATGAAAATTGCAATTGGATGTGACCATATTGTCACAAATGAAAAAATGGCTGTCTCTGAATTTTTGAAATCAAAAGGTTATGAAGTCCTTGACTTCGGAACCTATGACCATGCGCGTACCCACTACCCAATTTTTGGGAAAAAAGTCGGAGAAGCAGTCGCTAGTGGTCAAGCTGATCTTGGAGTATGTATCTGTGGAACTGGCGTTGGAATTAACAACGCGGTTAACAAGGTTCCTGGAATTCGTTCAGCCTTGGTACGCGACATGACAACAGCTCTTTATGCAAAAGAAGAACTTAATGCTAATGTCATTGGTTTTGGTGGAAAAGTAACTGGTGAGTTGCTCATGTGTGATATCATTGAAGCTTTCATCCATGCAGAATACAAACCAAGTGAAGAAAATAAAAAATTGATTGCCAAGATTCAACATTTGGAAACCCATAATGATCACCAAGAGGATGCAGACTTCTTTACAGAATTTCTTGAAAAATGGGATCGTGGTGAATACCACGACTAAGAGGTGAGCTTATGATCTTAACTGTCACCTTGAATCCTTCCATTGATATTTCTTATCCCTTGGAAGAATTAAAGTTGGATACTGTGAATCGTGTGTCGGAAGTTTCTAAGACGGCTGGTGGTAAAGGGTTAAATGTCACCCGTGTCCTAGCTGAGAGCGGTGAAACAGTTGGAGCAACAGGTTTTGTTGGGGGGACCAATGGTCAATTCATCAAGACCCATCTTCCACGAGATGTCCAATCCTTCTTCTATGATATCCTGGGAGATACGCGGAACTGTATCGCCATCTTGCATGAAGGAAATCAAACAGAAATCTTAGAAGCGGGTCCAGAAATTATCCGGACGGAAGCTTTAGGATTCCTTCATCATTTCAAACTCCTCATGCCGACAGCGGATGTGATTGCTATTTCAGGGAGTCTTCCGACAGGACTCCCAGTGGACTATTATGCGAGCCTAATTGAGATTGCAAGAGAAGCAGGACGCAAGGTTGTACTTGATTCATCAGGCAAATCTTTAGAAGCGGTCCTTCACTCACCATTCAAACCAACGGTGATTAAACCCAATCGCGAAGAATTATCTCAACTCTTAGGACGGGATGTTTCAGCTGATTTTGAGGACTTAAAAGAAGTTTTGAAAGACCCACTGTTTGAAGGAATCGAATGGATTATCGTCTCCTTAGGTGGAGATGGTGCCTTTGCCAAACACGGAGACAGCTTCTATAAGGTCGATATTCCAAAAATTGAAGTGGTCAATCCAGTGGGATCTGGAGATTCAACCGTGGCTGGGATCTCTGCTGCCCTCAGTAGCGGAAAAGATGACGTGGCCCTCTTGACCCATGCTATGGTCCTAGGGATGCTAAATGCCCAAGAAAAGATGACAGGGCATGTCAATATGGCCCACTACGATGATTTGTATCAGAATATAATTGTAAAAGAGGTATAAGATGGTATTAACAGAACAAAAACGCAACTATTTAGAAAAATTGAGCACCAAAGAGGGTGTGATCTCAGCCTTGGCCTTTGACCAACGTGGTGCCTTGAAACGCCTCATGGCTCAATATCAAGACACAGAACCAACAGTAGCTCAAATGGAAGAATTGAAGGTCTTGGTGGCTGAAGAATTGACACCATTCGCATCTTCTATGCTCTTGGACCCTGAGTATGGCCTTCCAGCGACTAAGGTCTTGGATGCAGAAGCAGGTCTCTTGTTGGCTTATGAAAAAACAGGCTACGACACTTCTAGCACCAAGCGTTTGCCAGACTGCCTCAACCTTTGGTCAGCTAAACGCATCAAAGAACAGGGTGCAGATGCAGTGAAATTCTTGCTCTACTATGATGTGGATAGTGCAGAAGAACTCAACCAAGAAAAACAAGCTTACATCGAACGCATCGGTTCAGAATGTGCTGCAGAAGAAATTCCATTCTTCCTTGAAATCTTGGCTTATGATGAAAAAATCGCGGATGCCGGATCTGTAGAATATGCGAAAGTAAAACCTCGCAAGGTCATCGAAGCTATGAAAGTCTTCTCAGACCCACGCTTTAACATCGATGTCTTGAAGGTAGAAGTTCCAGTCAATGTCAAATACGTAGAAGGTTTTGGCGATGGTGAAATCGTTCATAGCCGTGAAGAAGCTGCAGCCTTCTTTAAAGAACAAGAAGAAGCAACCAACCTTCCATACATCTACTTGAGTGCAGGTGTTTCTGCCAAACTCTTCCAAGAAACTTTAGTCTTTGCGCATGAAGCAGGAGCGAACTTCAACGGGGTTCTCTGTGGCCGTGCAACTTGGGCTGGATCTGTAGAAGCCTACATCAAGAATGGCGAAGCAGCAGCTCGTGAATGGCTCAGTACAGAAGGTCGTCGCAACATTGAAGAGCTCAACCAAGTCTTAGACCAAGTCGCAACTTCTTGGAAAGAGCGTATTTAATTCCTTAGTTCCTAACGTATCAAATAGTCTTTCTAGAAAAATCTAGAAGGACTATTTTTTTGTTTCTATGCAGGAGTAGTTCCGTCATTCATCAAAAATTGGTTCTCAGTGTTCATAAATCTGATTAAGCTTTCATTCACTATTCAAATGGCTTCTGATTTGTAAGAATTTATGTGATAATTTCACATTGCAATCGAAAAAAAGAGTATTTTACAGTATAATGGACTTATTAGAATGAAGGAGTTGGCGTATGGAAAGGATCGTATATAGAGAAGCAAGGCTAGATGAGTACAAGCTAATTGGAAAAGTCTGTTCTGATGCTTTTATGAATTATCCGTTTTTAACCGTCATTAAAGAAGATTTAAAAAAGCCTGAATACTTTCCGGCCTTTATTGAGCTACTGCATACCTTGTTAGTCAAGCTCTACATCAAAGGGGAAACTTGCTTAGTTGCTGAACGAGATGGAGAAATTATAGCTGTAGGACTCTTGCAACAAAAAGATTTCTCGATGGTTTCTTATTTAGTAAATGGAATTTTCAAGTTATTCCGTTACATTAGCCCTTGGAAGTTGATGAAATATCTGGACCTGGTGGAGCGTTCGGAGCAACATTTGAAAAAATCTGGAAACTTCGACTGGTATTTGATGATGTTTGCTGTGAGCCCGACTGTTCAGGGACAAGGGGTTGGTAGTCATTTCCTCCAAAACGGGATTGAACCTTATGTCAAAGCCAAAGGTTGTAAGCGTCTAGGCTTGATTACCAGTACCCAGCAAAATGTCTTTTTCTATGAAAAAAATGAATTTGTCCTATTAGATTCTATGGTGCTAGACTATGGTAAACAAAGTGTTGGAAATTGGGCTTTTTTGAAGACCCTTGATGACGAATCCTAGATTGATTAAAAAAAGGAGCTCTTGGGGCTCCTTTTAGCATGCAAACAGATGATTGTTACACCATCTAGGTGTTTTTTTGTTCGGGATCTATCTTGGATTGTTGATGCTTGATATAGGTCAGTTTTTCCTCTCGGCTCTTCCGTTTAAAGAGTGCCTCGGCTGACATAGCAGCTCTTTTGTCGGGGAAAGACTCCTGGTAGATCAAAGTCACAGGAAGTCTGGGACGTGTATATTTGGCGCCTTTGCCAGCATTGTGGGTTTTGATACGGCGCTCGATATCGGTGGTGTAGCCAGTATAGAGGGTCCCATCCGCACACTGGACTACATACATATAAGCTTTAGTTTCCATAGTAAATCTCATGAATCTCCGGCGTATAGCTTCCATCTTCTTCATGGATGAACAGTGGAGGAAGAATTTTTAGACCATCCCGTGATCCATCTTTAATGGCTTCAATGAGAAGCATGTTGGCATCTTTATGGACCTTGGGATAGACAAATTGAATCCGTTTGGGAGCCAGATTGAAGCGTTTCATGGTTTCGATGATATCTAAAAAGCGATCCGGACGATGGACCATGACGAGTCGGCCATTGGACTTGAGAGTCCGTTGGGCCACTTGACAAATTTGGTCCAAATTGGTGGTGATCTCATGACGGGCTAGCAAATAATGAGGGCTCTCATTTAAATTGGAGTGCTCGTCTACTTTAAAGTAGGGAGGATTACAGAGAATAAGGTCGATTTTACTACCAGGGAAATGGTGGGGCAAATTTTTTAAATCATCGGTAATCATGGACATGCGGTCGGAGAGGCCATTCAATTGGATGGAACGCTCTGCCATGTCCGCTAGTCTTTCCTGTATCTCTACTCCAACGATGGTTGCTTTGGTGCGCGTGCTAGCAAAGAGTCCGACAGCGCCATTGCCAGCACAAAGATCAACAATCAGACCACGGTTGGGCAACTTGGGAAAACGTGACAAAAGGACACTATCAATAGAATAGCTAAAAACTTCTCTGTTTTGAATGATTTTCACATCGCTTGAAAATAGTTGGTTGACGCGTTCGCCGTCTTTTAATTCGATATCGTTCATGGCTCTATTATAGCATGAAAAGAGGGCGGGGAAAAGCGTAGAAAGGGATAAGAAAAAATAAGAGGCTGGGACAAAAGTCCTAGCCTCTCAATTATTTTTGGATTGTTAAGCAAGGCGCAGTGGTTGAGTGGGCTCTACTACGCTGATTTCATCAGCTTTTACAGCTCTACTCAACTGTGCGGAGGTGGGACGACGAAATCGAATTCTAACGAATTACCGATTTCTGTCCCACTCTCTTATCCAAGAGTTATTTAATCAAATTCATATTTTTGATAAATAGTCGCCAAGATGAAGATTCCCGTAAAGAGAGCCATCAAGGCAAGGTAGACTGGGAAGGTCACAGCTGTCAATGTTCCGATTTCAATCAGACCTTTCAAGTAAAAGGCAGAAAGGTAGAAACCGCAGACAGAGAAGATAATTAAGAGACCTCGCCAGATATTAAGTGGCAAGCAAGCCCGAATAACGGACAAGAAGCCAATAGATCCCAACAAGTAGTAGGAAAGGGTAGACATGTCCAGGCTAGACCAGCCATGATGAGCTCCCCATAAACGAACAAATAAGACGCTAAAGACAACCATCAAGGCATTTGGTAAGGCCAGATGCAAGGAGCGTTTGAGGAAGTGTTTTTCCACTGGCTTAATGTTTCGTTCAAAGGTCAAGACAAATGGAGGGAATCCTTCGACAAACTGGTCAATCAGTGTAATCTGAATCGGAATAAATGGGAAGATCAACAAGTAGTTGATGTCAAACAAAAGGGCGCTTGCGATACAGATAATCGCCAGAATGAAGGAGTAGATCGTCTTAATAAAGAAGATAGGAGCAATTCGTCCAATGTTGTTGACGACCCGACGACCTTCAAAGAGAATTTCTGGAACATCATTGAAGTCTGAGTTTAACAAGACGAGATTGGCAATTTGACGAGTTGCAGGATCGCCTTCGGCCATCACGATGGAGCAGTCAGCTTCTCGTAAGGCTAGGATATCATTGACCCCGTCCCCTGTCATGGCAGTGGTTCGACCGGCAGCCTTGAGGGTTTGAATCAAGAGTTTCTTTTGATGAGGAGAAACCCGTCCAAAAATGGCTGTACTTTCAGCTAGGTCCACCAACTCATCGTCTTCAATCTTAGAACAGTCAATATAATTTTCATAGCTTTCAAAACCAGCTTCCTTAGCAATGTAAGAAACAGTGACTGGATTATCACCGGAGATGATTTTGAGATCCACATCCTGGGAGCGAAGATAATCTAAGGTTTCGGCAGCCCCTTCACGGATTGGATCGAGGATTTCAATGACGGCGATCGCTTCTACATCACTTGACAAAGTCAAATCATGCATATCGATGGCTTCCACACTGCGAGCTAAGATCAAGACCCGTGATCCATGGGCTTGGGCTTCCAATACCGCTGGAGGATTTTCTTTGAGGAGCATTTCTGGGGCCCCTAAATAAACGGTTCCCAAGTTGGTTAGAGTCATGGCACCCCATTTTCGATCACTTGAAAATGGAATGATTGATTCGGCTGTATAAGCGTGTTCTAACTCGCCATATGCTTTGCGGATAGCTTGGGCAGTTGGGTTGTTATCCTCCGAATTTTGCATATAGGCAGCGAGAATGACTTCGATAGTTTCTTCAGAAAAGTGTTCAGACAGGGAATGAATGCCTTTGACGGTCATTTTTCCTTGGGTGATGGTCCCAGTCTTATCCAAACAAAGAGTATCGACCCGAGCCAAAGTCTCTACAGAGTACATCTCTTGGACCAAGACCTTGCGCATCCCTAACTTGATCACGGCTGTCAAGAGAGAGGTCACGGTCAGAAGGGCAATCCCTTTTGGCAACATGCCCAGGAGGGCAGTGGAAGAGGTAATCACAGAATCTTTCATTGGAAGCAGTTTAATCAAAAAGGCTTCACAGAAGAGGGCGATTCCAAATGGGATAATAATCTTTCCAGTAAAACTAGAGATTTTTGCGAGATTATAGAGGATGCGGGAGTTGATGGGTTTGAGAGTTTTCGCCTCTACCATCAATTTATTAGCATAGTTATTAGCCCCCACACGATGGACACGAGCGTAGACCTGACCACTCGCTAAGAAGCTACCGGATAGAAGTTCATCTCCCTCTTCCTTGAGAACCAAGTCACTTTCTCCCGTCAGCATGGCTTCGTTGGCTTCAGCAACCCCCTTTTGAACGATGGCATCACTTGGAATTTGGTCTCCAGCAGATAATTTAATCAGGTCACCAAGGACAATCTCTTCTGGATCAATGGTTTCTTCTTCCCCGGCTCGGATGACAGTGACGAGCTCCTTACTCATCAAATTCAATTTGTCAATCATCCGTTTAGCGCGGAGCTCTGTGGCAATTCCGGATAAGGCATTAAAGCAGATGACTGCAAAAAAGACCAAGTTGCTCCAGGCTTGTACCGCAACCAAAGCGAGTGCGATCACAAAGTTCAAAGCATTAAACAAGGTGAAGACATTGCGCTTGATGATTTGCCAGGTACTGGTACTGGTATTCGCTTTAAATTCGTTGGTTTGGCCACGCTGTATTTTTTTGCGGACCTCTTCGTGGGTTAATCCCTTTAATTCATTCATTTCCATAAAAACATCATATCATTTTTTTAAGAAAAAGACTAGATGCAGTCGGTTTGTTGAGTCATCCAGTTTTTGAAAAGATTTGCGGGGAAGAGAAGGATAAGGTATAATGGATAAACAAGAGAATTATCAAAGGAGAAAGCATGTTTTATACCTATTTACGTGGCTTAGTGACCTTTATTTTATGGGTTCTGAATGGAAATGCTCATTACCATCATAAGGAACTGATTCCGAGTCAAGAGGAAAATTACATTCTCGTAGCTCCTCATCGAACTTGGTGGGATCCTGTCTACATGGCCTTTGCGACCAAACCCAAGCAATTTATCTTTATGGCTAAGAAAGAACTCTTTACCAATCGGATTTTTGGATGGTGGATTCGCATGTGTGGGGCTTTCCCAATTGACCGTGAAAATCCAGGTGCAGCAGCGATTAAATACCCAGTGAATATGCTCAAAAAAAGCAAGCGTTCCTTGATTATGTTTCCAAGTGGAAGTCGTCATTCTCAGGATGTTAAGGGTGGAGTTGCCGTGATTGCCAAGATGGCCAAGGTACGTATTATGCCTGTCACTTATACGGGTCCAATGACTTTGAAAGGATTAGCGAGCTGTGAACGGGTTGACATGAACTTTGGGCACCCTATTGATATCTCTGATATTGCAAAAATGAATGATGAGGGAGTGGAAGAAGTTGCAAGACGAATCCAGGCTGAGTTTGATCGTTTAGATGCAGAATCTCAGGCACTCCGCAATGACCGGAAACCTTTTATCCTCATCCGTTTGTTGAAGTTTTTACTGTTGCCATTTGTTTTGGTTGTTGCTCTATTGACCCTCTTGTTTAGTTATATCGCTAGTTTTGTATGGGATCCGGACAAGCATCGGAAAGACTAAGCAGTACTCTAGATAAAAAGAATGTCAAAAATCATGTGATTTTTGACATTCTTTTTTTATTTCTTCGATTTTTTACGAATAATAAAAATAAAAGGGGTATTTATGGAGACGTGGATTGAGAAGCTCAAGGAATATAAACTGTTTTTAGGTTTGGCTGCTGTGGGGCTAGTAATGGGAGGAGTATTTCTCTTTTGGCCTAAGCAACCTCCACAAGCACTGGAAACTGTCATTTCCCAGTTAGAAATGGTGGATCAGGAGGCTTCTCCTAAGGAAGACACCAGCCTCCCTTCTAGCTCTCAACAGAGGAGTGAGGAAAAGACGGATTCCTCTCAAGAGAAAATCATGGTGGATGTGAAGGGTGCTGTCAGACAAGCAGGGGTCTACGAACTGCCAGTGGGGAGCCGGGTCTATGATGCTGTCCAAAAAGCAGGAGGGATGACAGACGAAGCCAACAGCCAATCCGTCAACTTAGCGCAAAAATTGGAGGATGAGTCCATCGTCTATGTTGCTAAGAATGGAGAGGAGCTAGCGCCTGTTGCGTCCGCATCTGCTGGGGCGACCGGTGGCGAAAAGCAGTCAAAAGATGGAAAGGTCAATCTCAATACGGCAACAGAAGCAGAACTACAGACGATTTCTGGGATAGGTCAAAAGCGAGCCCAAGATATCATTGCTTATCGAGAGGAAAAAGGAAAATTTCAGTCTGTTGATGAACTGAAAAATGTTTCTGGGATTGGCCAAAAGACGCTAGAAAAGTTAAAAGAGCATGTTACAGTGGATTAGAAGCCTCGACATTCATCCATTTCATCTCACCCTGCCAGTCTTAGCTCTCTATTATTGGATGTACACGGGACACTGGCTCGCTTCAACCTTCCTTCTGGCCTTCTTCATCTTGTTTAGGAGACGTTACGATGGCAAACGATTTCTGTGCCTCATAGGGTTTCTTTCCCTCTTTGCTCTTTGTTTTGCTTTCCGGATTGAACAGGGAAAACAAGAGTCAAGAGATCATAGGGTCCCAAGGGTCATTCAGCTTTTACCGGATACCATCAAGGTGAATGGAGATGCTTTATCCTTTCGTGCCAAGTCAGGTAGCCGTACTTTTCAAGTTTTCTACCAGCTTCGGTCAGAGGAAGAACAAGCCTATTTTAAACACCTGAATCAGGGGCTAGAATTACGGATCAAAGGCGAATTGGAAACACCGACAAAACAGCGTAATTTTATGGGCTTTGATTACCAGGCTTATCTGAAAACACAAGGTATTTATCACCTTTTGAAAATCAGTCACATCCTTGAAAAGAGACCTGCTGAGCCTAGAGATTTCATAGGACTGCTGTCTAGTTGGAGGCGAAAGGCCCTTGTATGGGTTCACCAGCATTTCCCCCAGCCCATGAGTCACTACATGACGGGCTTGCTTTTTGGTTTTTTAGATGTAGAGTTTGAAGAAATGAGCCAGTTATATTCGAACTTGGGGATTATTCATCTGTTTGCCTTGTCGGGCATGCAGGTTGCCTTCTTCCTAGATGCCTTTCGGCGCTTCTTTCTCCGCTTGGGACTGGAGCAGGAAAAGGTTGCCTACCTCCTCTATCCATTTTCGCTTCTATATGCTGGAATGACAGGCTTTTCGGTTTCGGTCGTTCGAAGCCTCTTACAGAAACTCCTGGCCCAGGATGGGCTCAAAGGAATGGAAAATATGGGAGTCACTCTCCTTTTATTACTCCTTCTTTTACCGTCCTCCTTGTTGACTGCTGGAGGTCTCTTATCCTGCGCCTACGCCTTTATATTGACGCTAACCTCTTCCGAAGAGGAGAAGGAGGGAATCCGAAAAGTCATCAAGGAGAGTCTAGTGTTAACGCTAGGGGTTCTTCCTTTTCTCATTTTTTTCTTTGGAGAATACCAACCCTGGTCCCTTCCTCTAACCTTTATTTTTTCTCTCTTGTTTGACCTTCTGTTGTTGCCAGGACTGAGTGTCGTCTTTCTCCTCTCTTTTCTGTATCCCTTGACCTTCTGGAATCCTTTCTTTGTCTGGATGGAAAAAAGTATGGAGTATCTAGCGAGCTTCACTAGTCAATCCTTGGTTTTCGGGCAGCCAAGCATTTATTATTTCATCTTGCTCTTGTGCTTGCTAGCTTGTCTCTATGAGATGCGCAAGGTTAAGAAATGGAGATACCTGTTCCTACTCTTAGTATGCTCTGTATTTGCCCTTGTGAAGCATCCTTTAGAAAATGAGATTACCATCATTGATATTGGTCAAGGTGATAGTATTTTGCTACGTGATTGGCGTGGGAAAACCATCCTAATTGATACAGGAGGAAAAGTGGACTTTGGCCAAAAGGAGGCATGGAAGAAGCGAAGGTCTACTAGCAATGCAGAACGGACCCTGCTTCCCTATCTCAAGAGCAGGGGGATTGACCAGATTGATCATATGATTCTCACGCATACTGACACAGATCACATGGGAGATTTGGAAGTGCTCGCGACTAAGGTTAGGATAAAGGAAATCAACATTTCCAAGGGGAGCTTAAAAAAAGACTCTTTTGTCCGTTTGCTCAAACGGTTGAACTTACCGGTAAAAACGTTGGAGGCTGGTGATCAATTGTCGATCTTTGATGGGAGTGCAGAAGTCCTCTATCCGGTAGAAGTAGGAGATGGGAGTAATAACGATTCCATTGTTCTTTATGGCCGCTTTTATGGGTGGTCCTTCCTTTTTACAGGAGATTTAGAAGAAGAAGGGGAAAAGACCTTGTTAGCCCGTTATCCTCAACTGCGCGTAGATGTGCTAAAAGCAGGCCACCATGGTTCTAAGGGATCTTCTCACCCTGCCTTCTTAGAGAAAATCCAAGCAAAAATTGCCTTGATATCTGCGGGTGAAAAAAATCGTTACCAGCACCCTCATCAGGAAACCTTGGAGCGTTTCAAAGAGTTACAAATGACTGTTTTTCGTACAGACCAGCAAGGAGCGATTCGTTTTAGAGGTTGGAATCAGTGGAAGATTGAAACCGTTCGATAGGAGCTGTTTGATTTCTAGCTTGAAAATTGCTATGATAAAGTCAAGGAAATGAGGTTACAAGTATGAAATCATTACAGTTGTTTTGGACGCAATATGCTGATTTTTCAAGAAGATCAGATAGAAAAGAATTTTGGATCAGCCAAGCCTGGCATTTACTATTTACAAGTCCATTTTGGATTTACCAATTGGTCTTACTCTTTTCAAATTCGAAATCAGAGGAAGAGGTGATTCCCTTGACCGGGATGGACGTTTCGGCTTGGTTCAGCATCTTTTTTCTCCTTTATCTCTATCTTATTTTTGTTCCCCAGCAAGCAGTAGTCGTTCGGCGATTGAGAGATGCAGGTCTTCATTGGTCTTTGGTTTTCCTATTTCTAGGTCCTATCTTGCTCTACCTTTTATCTCCTATTTCTATTTTTCTAGTCTTAGCTCTTGCTGGTTTGCTTTGTTTAGCATGTCTCTTGGTCCTTCCAAGTGCTAGACTTGCACAACCGGACCAGATTGCTTCTCCAGTATTTGCTTCGACGAGTCCCGTGGTCCCTTCACCAAGTATGCCATCCCATTTGATGGATCCCAACAGTTTTTCAGCTATTCCCCAGATTGTTTTGGCTCCACCAACTCCACTAGAGAAAGCACCGCTTGAAAAGAAAATGGAATCGGAACAGACCCAGCATCAGTTTAGAGAGTGGAATGAGGTACCTTCAGAACATGCAGGCTTTACAAACAATTAAAAAAATCAGTGCTGAGAACCTTCCTCCAATCCTGGTTCTATCAGGAGATGACATCGGTCAGTTTGAGTGGATGAAAGAGCAACTTTTTAAGAAAGTAGGCTACGATTCATCTGATTTGAATTACTCCTATTTTGACATGAAGGAAACAGCTTATTCAGAGGTCGAGCTTGACTTGGTCAGCCTTCCATTTTTTGCGGATGAAAAAATAGTGATTTTGGATCATTTTGTCGATGTGACGACCGCAAAAAAAAGATACCTGACAGATGATGAATTGCAGTCCTTTGAAGGATACTTATCGGCACCTTTAGAAACGACTCGCTTGATTGTCATTGCGGAAGGAAAACTGGATAGCAAGCGAAGAATTGTCAAGCTCTTAAAACGGGATGCCCAGTTACTGGAAGCGAGTGAATTAAAAGAGCAGGAGTTGCGTGCTCATTTCACGGAAGAGATCAAGTCTCTGGGACTAGCGATTGATTCACAAGCCTTCGACCAACTTTTGATCAAATCTGGCTTTGATTTTAGTGAGATTCAGAAAAACTTGGAGTTTCTTAAAAACTATAAGGGATCCTCAAGCATTACCATCTCAGATATTGAAGAGGCTATTCCAAAGACACTCCAGGATAATCTGTTTGATCTGATCCAAATGATCCTAAAGAAACAAATTGATCCTGCCCGTAGTTTGGTCAAGGATCTTCGGCTGCAAGGAGAGGATGAAATCAAGCTTTTGGCCATTTTATTGAGTCAGTTCCGCATCTACACACAGGTCAAGCTGTTGAAGCAAGAGGGACGGACAGAATCCCAAATCGTTTCAGACCTATCAGAGTTGACCGGTCGAAAAGTAAATCCCTACCAAGTCAAATTTGCTCTAAGAGATAGTAGAGGGATTTCTCTAGCTTATTTGGAGCAGGCGATTTGTCTTTTGATTGATACCGATTTCCAAATGAAATCGGGAACTTATGAGAAAGACTATCTATTTGATTTGGCTGTACTAAAGCTAGCTAATCCATCTGTGTAAGCAGAATAGTTGAATAAATTAGATGATTGCGTTATCATTTTTATATACATAAAGAAATAGAGGTATTTTCCATGGCAATTATTTTACCAGATCTTCCGTACGCATACGATGCATTGGAACCATACATTGATGCTGAAACAATGCACTTGCACCATGATAAACACCATCAAACTTACGTAAACAATGCAAATGCAGCTCTTGAAAAACACCCTGAAATTGGTGAAGACCTTGAAGCTTTGTTGGCAGATGTAGAATCTATCCCAGCTGATATCCGCCAAGCGCTTATCAACAACGGTGGTGGACACTTGAACCACACTCTTTTCTGGGAATTGATGACTCCTGAAAAGACAGCTCCTTCAGCAGAACTTGCAGCAGCAATCGATGAAGCCTTCGGTTCATTCGAAGAATTCCAAGCAGCTTTCACTGCAGCAGCAACTACTCGTTTCGGTTCTGGATGGGCATGGTTGGTTGTGAACAAAGAAGGGAAGCTTGAAGTCACTTCAACAGCAAACCAAGACACACAAATCTCAGAAGGGAAGAAACCAATCTTGGGATTGGACGTTTGGGAACATGCATACTACGTGAAATACCGCAACGTTCGTCCTGACTACATCAAAGCTTTCTTCTCAGTGATTAACTGGAACAAAGTAGACGAGCTATACGCAGCAGCTAAATAAGCTTTCATAATAAAAAAAGTTTGAATCAAGAGGTCACTTAAAGAAGCCCTCGATTCAGGCTTTTTATTTTTCGAATTGATCAAAGTAGAGTAAAATGATTCTCCTGTTTTGGGAGGGATATTTCTTGCGTTTATACCTGAAAATGATACACTAGAAGGGTATGTAAAAGTGAGGAGAAAGGCTTCCTACATAAGAAAGAAGCCGTGTCACTTTTTCTGAAAAAAACTGTACCTCAACAAAAGGGAGAATGAAAATGACAAGTATTACGATTACAAAAGGAGCAGTGGATACGCCACTTTATCTAAAAATGCTCAACCGCCACGGGTTAATTGCAGGAGCTACTGGTACAGGGAAAACCGTGACCCTAAAAGTCATAACTGAAAAATTAAGTCAGCAAGGGATTCCGGTGTTTCTAGCAGATATCAAGGGAGATCTTTCCGGTCTTGCAAAAGCAGGACAATGGACTCCAAAGATGGAAGAGCGCTATAAACTACTTGGTATTACAGATCCTTTTGAACCGCAAGCTTTTCCAGTTCGCTTATGGGATGTCTTTGGTCAAGCAGGACATCCGGTCCGTGCAACGATTGAAGGAATGGGCTCTCTTTTGCTAGCGCGCTTGTTGGACCTCAACGAAACACAAACAGGGATTTTGGCCATCGTCTTTAAATTGGCCAAAGAAAAAAATTGGCCTTTGATTGATTTGAAGGATTTGCAGAGTCTTTTGAAGGAAGTATATGACCATGCCTCAGATTATTCCGCTCAATACGGGAATATCAGTAAACAATCAGTGGGAGCTATTCAACGAAGCTTGTTAGTGCTAGAGCAAGAGGGGGCAGATCAATTCTTCGGAGAGCCTGCCTTGGATCTTCAAGATTTTATGCAATTGGACAGCAGTGGACGAGGCTACATCAACATTCTATCAGCGACTCGTCTTTTCAACTCCCCTAAGCTTTATTCAACCTTCCTGATCTGGATGTTGTCTCGTTTGTTCGAAACCTTACCAGAAGTTGGAGATCTAGAAAAACCAAAATTTGTCTTCTTCTTTGATGAAGCCCACCTCTTGTTTAATGATGCGAGCAAGCTCTTCCTTGAAAAAGTTGAGCAAGTCGTTCGCCTTATCCGGTCTAAAGGAGTAGGGATCTACTTTATTACACAAAATCCTCAAGATCTCCCTGAGTCCGTATTGGCCCAGCTTGGGAATCGTGTCCAACATGCCTTGCGCGCCTATACACCAAAAGAAATGAAAGCTATTAAAGTTGCTGCTCAAAGCTTCCGACCAAACCCAGAATTTGATACGGAAGCTGTCTTGACGGAGTTGGGAACAGGGGAAGCTCTCATTTCCTTCCTAAATGAAAAGGGACAACCAAGTGTGGTAGAACGCTCTTATATTTTGTCTCCACAATCGAGCTTTGATTTGTTAAACGAGAGTGAACAGTTGGCCTTGATGACCAGCTCTCCTTTCCATCAAAAATATGCTGTTCGGGTAGACAACGAATCAGCTTATGAAAAGTTGACTGAAAAGTCTGCTAGAGAAGAGAAGGAAAAGGAGCGGGAAGAGGAAGAAAAGACCAGAGTTGCAGAAGAGAAGGCCAGTCAAAAAAGGAGTCCGGGTCGTCCGCGGAAATCTAGTTTAGAAAAGGCCAAAGATTCCTTTATCAGTTCCTTGTTCCGTACCATTGCGCGTGAAGTGGCAAAACTGATCATGGGATCCTTTAAGCGGAAATAAGACAGTCAAAAGGGGATGGACTATTAGGAAAATGAGGAAGGATTGACCTGGAAATCGCTAAAAAATTTCTTCTAGAAGAAATCGTTTTCTGATCCGGAAACACCTTGTTATTTTAAAGAGAATCTTTTATAATTAACTTCATATGAAAAAAATATTTAATGTTCGATCGATCATGATTGTGTTGGGAATTTTACTATGTATAGGAGGAGTTGGAGCGTTAACTTACCTCCATCTTTATCAGGCTCCTGCCTCACCGCTTGCTCAAGAGGAAACGACAGCTCAACCAGTTGAGTCCAAGGAAGAGATGCAGCCCCTCCAACCTCCTCGTGTCAAAACTCCTGAAGAAAAACAAGCTGTCATAGATCAAGATCGTGAAACCATGGAGAATTTGGGTCTTGTCTATGATTATGCCAATAAAGGCTTGGTAGAAGTTGTACAAGACTACATGGCTGAATATGGTATTGATCCTTCCCAAATTACCTTTACCTACAAAAATCCTGCGACCGGCCAACAGTTTTCAATGAATGAGTTGCAGCCGATGACAGCTGGAAGTACCTATAAACTACCCCTCAATATGTTAGTCGTGGATGAAGTCGATGCAGGGAAGTTAAACTTAACGGATGAATTTGATATTACCAATACTTACTACGAGTACCTTGGAGAGCACGATAATTATGTAGCTGCCTTTGGTGGCGCTATGACGATTCCAGATATGCAGCGTTATTCTCTTGTCTATTCAGAAAATACTCCAGCATATGCCTTGGCCGACCGCTTTGGTGGTATGGATAATGTCTACAGTAAGTATGAAAAATATGGGAAATCCCGTGCAGAAATAAAAACCATTAGTCCTGAAAACAAAACGACTTCTGATTACTATATTCAAGTCTTGGACTATCTTTGGAATCATAAAGAAAAATATGCGACCTTGCTAGAATTAATCGGTGAGTCCTTCCCGAATGAATACTACAAACGGTATTTACCAGATTTAGTCATTCAGCAAAAACCTGGTTATGTAGCAGAAGCACTCAATGTCGAAGCCATCGTTTACGAACAAACTCCCTACCTCATCTCGATTTTTACAGCTGGTCTAGGGGGAACAACTCCAGAAAGTACGGAGATCAGTGGCTACGGTCTTCATTTACTTGGTCAACTCTGCTATGTGATCAATGAATGGCACCGTGTAAATGTCAATTAAGAAATTAGAACCTTTCCCAAGATAGTTTTGGGAAGGTTTTTTGTATACAAAAATATAGTTTCATGGTTAAAATCTTGGTGACATTCTTTGAGGTCAGTGAATAAATATGATATAATAACTAAAGAACCTAAAGAAAGAATAGAAATGATTACAAAAGAAGATTATCAGTTGATTCGATCCCATCCAGCTTTCTCTGAAATTCCAGTTGAAAAATTTGATAAATTAGCTGTAGAAATCCATTATAGAGAAATTCCAAAGGGACAAATCCTATTTTTTGCTGGTGATAAGCGCGATCGGATATTTTTAGTGGTAGAAGGCTATGTCCGTATTGAGGAGTTTGATTCTTCAGACACCTTCTCGTATATGGATTACATTAAAGAAGGAGCTGTCTTCCCATACGGTGGTATGTTTACAGATTCAACTTATCACTATACAGCCACTTCCATGACAACCGTAAAATACTTCAGTATTCCTGTTCAGCTTTATGAGGAAATTGTCCAGTCCAGTATGGAACAAGTTCTCTTCATTACGAGAAAACTTTCAAAAATATTAGAATTTCAAGAGTTGCGACTTCGTAATGTGGTCGCAGCCAGTGCCAGTGATCGTGTGATCCAATCCTTAGCTCTACTCTGTAAGGATTATCAAAAGTTTGGTCCAACCATTCCTTTTCCAATGAGCATGAAGGAGTTAGCCAGATTAGCTGCGACGACGAGGGAAACCGTCAATCAAGTGTTAAAGAAGCTCCTAGAAGAGGAGCGAATCGAGTACAAACATAAGAAATTAACTTTTCTTGATCTTCCATTCTTTTTAGATAGTTTTGAAGAAGCCTAATAAGGGCTTCTTTTGGATTGAAGATAAAGGCTTCTGAAAAACTTTCCTTAGGTGAGTACGGACGTCAGCGAACTTCTACGAAGTTCCATGACTTAGTTTTGAACCTAAGGTTTCAAAACTCCCGAGTGCTTGAAATAATCATGTTTCAAGCACTTTTCTCACGGCGGAAAGTTTTTAAACTTCTTAAATGACAAAATAATAAAAGTCATTTTTTGAAAATCATCTAGGTGTTTTATGTAAAATAAACTTTGTATACATTCAAGAAGAAGCCTAGTAGGGCTTCTTTTATTTTCTGTCAAAAACGTTAAAAAGTTTCAAAAATCAAATAAAAAATATTTACTCACAAAAAGAATATATTTAGCAAAATATCCAAAGAAAGCGGTTCATTTTTCATAAAACGAGGGTAATATTTAAAAAAACGTCAAATTCTTGGCATTCGTAATGGAAGATTGGTTGTGAAAGCGGTACCAGTTGGTGATAAAATAAAACATGTAAACGGGATTAGCTAAGCTAAACCGCAAGAAAAAAGGAGGACTATAGATGTCTACACACCCAATTCATGTTTTCTCAGAAATTGGAAAACTGAAAAAAGTTTGTTTGCACCGTCCAGGTAAAGAGTTGGAAAACTTGATGCCTGACTATCTTGAACGTCTTCTTTTTGATGATATTCCATTCTTGGAAGATGCTCAAAAAGAACACGACGCATTTGCTGAAGCACTTCGTAACGAAGGAATCGAAGTACTTTATCTTGAACAGTTGGCTGCTGAGTCATTGACTTCTCCAGAAATTCGCGATCAGTTCATCGAAGAATACCTTGAAGAAGCAAACATTCGTGGACGCCAAACAAAAGTTGCGATCCGTGAATTGCTTCATAGCATTGAAGATAACCAAGAATTGGTTGAAAAAACAATGGCAGGGGTTCAAAAAGCTGAACTTCCAGAAATTCCTGAAGAAGCAAAAGGATTGACAGACCTTGTTGAATCTGACTATCCATTTGCAATCGACCCAATGCCAAACTTGTACTTCACACGTGACCCATTTGCTACAATTGGTAATGCAGTATCATTGAACCACATGTACGCTGATACACGTAACCGTGAAACTTTGTATGGTAAATACATCTTCAAATACCACCCAGTTTACGGTGGAAAAGTTGAACTTGTCTACAACCGAGAAGAAGATACCCGTATCGAAGGTGGAGATGAGTTGGTACTTTCTAAAGATGTATTGGCAGTTGGTATCTCACAACGTACAGATGCTGCATCAATCGAAAAATTGTTGGTAAACATCTTCAAGAAGAACGTTGGCTTCAAGAAAGTATTGGCCTTCGAATTTGCTAACAACCGTAAATTCATGCACTTGGATACAGTATTCACAATGGTGGACTACGATAAATTTACAATCCACCCAGAAATCCAAGGCAACCTTCGCGTCTTCTCTGTAACTTACGAAAATGAACAATTGAAGATCGTTGAAGAAAAAGGTGATTTGGCTGAATTGCTTGCTGAAAACCTTGGTGTAGAAAAAGTTACTTTGATTCCATGTGGAGATGGCAACATCGTTGCTGCTGCGCGTGAACAATGGAACGACGGATCAAATACTCTTACAATCGCACCTGGTGTGGTAGTCGTATACGACCGTAACACTGTTACCAACAAGAAATTAGAAGAATACGGACTTCGTTTGATCAAGATCCGCGGAAGTGAATTGGTTCGCGGTCGTGGTGGACCTCGTTGTATGTCAATGCCATTCGAACGTGAAGAAATCTAATCATCCTTCTACAGGTTAGACGGGCTCAGTGTCTAAACTGAGCCCTCTAAACTGAATGACAGGATTCGATCATGCATAATAAAAGGAGATAATTAATGACAACTTCAGTATTCCAAGGACGTAGCTTTTTAGCAGAAAAAGACTTTACACGTGCAGAGTTAGAATACCTTATCGGACTTTCAGCTCACTTGAAAGATCTTAAAAAACGCAACATCCAACACCATTACCTAGCTGGTAAAAACATTGCGCTTTTGTTTGAAAAAACTTCAACTCGTACTCGTGCTGCCTTCACTACTGCAGCCATCGACCTTGGTGCTCACCCAGAATACCTTGGTGCAAACGACATCCAACTTGGTAAAAAAGAATCTACAGAAGATACTGCTAAAGTTCTTGGACGTATGTTTGACGGTATTGAATTCCGTGGTTTCAGCCAACGTATGGTTGAAGAATTGGCTGAATTCTCAGGTGTTCCAGTATGGAATGGTTTGACTGACGAATGGCACCCAACTCAAATGCTTGCAGACTACTTGACTGTTCAAGAAAACTTTGGACGCCTTGAAGGTTTGACACTTGTGTACTGTGGTGACGGACGTAACAACGTTGCAAACAGCCTTCTTGTAACAGGTGCTATCCTTGGTGTGAACGTACACATCTTCTCACCAAAAGAACTCTTCCCAGAACAAGAAATTGTTGAATTGGCAGAAGGATTTGCAAAAGAAAGTGGTGCTCATATCTTGATCACTGAAGATGCTGACGAAGCTGTAAAAGGTGCAGATGTACTTTACACTGACGTTTGGGTATCTATGGGTGAAGAAGACAAATTTGCAGAACGCGTTGCCCTTTTGAAACCTTACCAAGTAAACATGGAATTGGTTAAGAAAGCTGATAACGAAGACTTGATCTTCTTGCACTGCTTGCCAGCTTTCCACGACACAAACACTGTTTATGGTAAAGATGTTGCTGAAAAATTCGGCGTAGAAGAAATGGAAGTTACTGACGAAGTGTTCCGCAGCAAATATGCTCGTCACTTTGACCAAGCTGAAAACCGTATGCACACCATTAAAGCGGTGATGGCAGCTACTCTTGGTAACTTGTACATTCCAAAAGTTTAAGACTTTATAACCGTATACCAACAGCTATAGGGGCTGGACTGCTAGCTTTAGTCCTGCCCCTATTTTTTATAGAAAGGGAAAATCTATGTCAAGAAAAATCGTCGTTGCTTTGGGAGGAAACGCTATCCTTTCATCTGATCCTTCTGCAAAAGCTCAACAAGAAGCACTTGTAGAAACAGCAAAACACTTAGTAAAATTAATCAAAAATGGGGATGACTTGATCATCACTCACGGAAATGGTCCTCAAGTAGGAAACCTTTTGCTCCAACACTTGGCAGCAGATTCTGAAAAGAACCCAGCTTTCCCGTTGGATTCATTGGTTGCAATGACTGAAGGAAGCATTGGCTACTGGCTTCAAAACGCTCTTCAAAATGCTCTTCTTGAAGAAGGAATTGAAAAAGACGTTGCTTCCGTTGTAACACAAGTCGTTGTAGATAAGAACGACCCAGCTTTCGTTAACTTGAGCAAACCAATCGGTCCATTCTACTCAGAAGAAGAAGCAAAAGCAGAAGCTGAAAAATCAGGAGCAACCTTCAAAGAAGATGCTGGTCGTGGCTGGCGTAAAGTTGTTGCTTCACCAAAACCAGTGGATATCAAAGAAATCAATACTATCCGTACCTTATTGAACGACGGTCAAGTCGTGGTTGCTGCTGGTGGTGGCGGTATCCCAGTTGTGAAAGAAGCAAATGGTAGCTTGACTGGTGTTGAAGCCGTTATCGACAAAGACTTTGCATCTCAACGTTTGGCTGAATTAGTAGAAGCAGACCTCTTCATCGTTTTAACAGGTGTGGACTATGTCTTTGTAAACTACAACAAACCAGACCAAGAAAAATTGGAACATGTCAACGTTGCTCAATTGGAAGAGTACATCAAACAAGATCAATTTGCACCAGGAAGCATGCTTCCTAAAGTAGAAGCTGCCATCGCCTTTGTAAATGGTCGTCCAGAAGGAAAAGCAGTCATCACTTCACTTGAAAATCTTGGCGCTTTGATTGAGTCTGAAAGTGGAACGATTATCGTAAAAGACTAATTCATATACATGAGTGAGGGGAGTGAACCCCATGTTTACAGGAGTTTGTACAAAGTATCTCCCCTTGTTTTTTCTAAAAAAGATTAGGAAAAACTAGTTTTTTAATCTTAAATATGATAAAATAAACATATAGGTAAGCGCTTTCTAAAAGTTAAACCTTTTGAAAGACTCACTCAAACTTTGTTGCGTTAGGAGGATAAACAAATGAGTGAAAAAGCGAAAAAAGGGTTTAAGATGCCTTCATCTTATACCGTATTGTTAATCATCATTGCGTTTATGGCAGTGATGACTTGGATTATCCCAGCAGGGGCTTTTGTCGATGGTGTTTATAAATCACAACCTCAAAACCCTCAAGGTATCTGGGATGTATTGATGGCACCGATTCGTGCTATGCTAGGAACGACTCCTGAAGAAGGATCTTTGATTAAAGGAACTAGTGCAGCGATCGACGTAGCCTTCTTCATCTTGATGGTTGGTGGTTTCCTTGGTGTAGTCAATGAAACTGGTATGCTAGACACTGGTATTGCTTCTATCGTGAAGAAATACAAGGGTCGCGAAAAAATGTTGATTTTGGTGCTTATGCCTTTGTTTGCCCTTGGTGGTACAACTTATGGTATGGGTGAAGAAACCATGGCCTTCTATCCTCTCCTTGTGCCAGTTATGATGGCCGTTGGATTTGATAGCTTGACTGGGGTAGCCATTATCTTGCTTGGTTCACAGATTGGATGTTTGGCATCTACCTTGAACCCATTTGCAACCGGTATCGCATCTTCAACTGCAGGTGTTGGTCTTGGTGAAGGGATCATCCTTCGTTTGATCTTCTGGGTTGTCTTGACTGGTCTTAGCACTTGGTTTGTATACAAGTATGCAGATAAGATTCAAAAAGATCCAACTAAATCCCTCACTTATGCAACTCGTGAAGAAGATATGAAATTCTTCAATGTTGGTGAAGATGAAGAAAATGTTAATTCAACTCTTTCAAAGAAACAAAAACAAGTCTTTGTACTCTTTGTATTGACCTTTGTTTTGATGGTCTTGAGTTTCATCCCATGGGGTGACTTAGGTATTTCCTTCTTTAAAGACTTTAACACTTGGTTAACTAGTCTTCCAGTAGTTGGTAAGATTGTTGGTGGCTCAACTGCAGCTCTTGGTACTTGGTACTTCCCTGAAGGAGCAATGCTCTTCGCCTTTATGGGTATCTTGATTGGTATTGTCTACGGATTGAAAGAAGAACAAATCATTTCTTCATTCATGACTGGTGCAGCTGACTTGCTCAGCGTAGCCTTGATCGTAGCGATCGCACGTGGTATCCAAGTTATCATGAACAACGGTATGATTACAGATACGATCCTTAACTGGGGTAAACAAGGACTCAGTGGTCTATCTTCTCAAGTCTTCATCGTCTTGACTTATATCTTCTACTTGCCAATGTCATTCTTGATCCCATCTTCATCTGGTCTTGCCAGTGCGACAATGGGTATCATGGCTCCATTGGGAGAATTCGTCAATGTACGTCCTAGCTTGATTATCACTGCCTACCAATCTGCATCTGGTGTCTTGAACTTGATTGCACCAACTTCTGGTATCGTAATGGGAGCTCTTGCTCTTGGACGTATCAACATTGCGACTTGGTGGAAATTCATGGCAAAACTTGTTGTTGCCGTTATTGTGATCACCATTGCCCTCCTTCTTCTCGGAACTTTCGTTCCATTCCTATAAGAAGTAAAGAGGTGATTCCATGAAAATTGAGATTACAAATCAAGTCAAAGATGACTTTCTAGCTTCATTAAAGACTCTGATTTCTTATCCTTCGGTTTTAAACGAAGGCGAAAATGGAACACCGTTTGGACAAGCTATCCAAGATGTCCTTGAGAAAACGTTAGAAATTGCTCAAGAAATGGGCTTTCAAACCTATCTAGATCCTGAAGGATACTATGGATATGCAGAGATCGGTCAGGGGGAAGAACTCCTGGCCGTTCTTTGTCACTTGGATGTTGTTCCAGCCGGTGATTTAGAAGATTGGCAGACGCCACCTTTTGAGGCGACTCTGAAAGATGGATGGTTGATTGGACGTGGAGTACAGGATGACAAGGGGCCATCCCTTGCGGCGCTTTACGCAGTTAAGAGCCTACTCGACCAAGGAGTTGAATTTACCAAACGGATTCGCTTTATATTTGGTACAGACGAGGAAACTCTCTGGCGCTGTATGAACCGATACAATCAGATAGAAGAAAAAGCAGATCTTGGCTTTGCTCCAGATTCGTCCTTCCCATTAACCTATGCTGAAAAAGGCTTGCTTCAAGTGAAGCTCCATGGACCAGGCTGGGAGGATCATCCCTTACAAGCTGGTCGTGCCCTTAATGTGGTGCCAGATAAGGCAACTTATAAGGGTGACCGCTTAGAGGAACTCTTACCAGTCATCGAGCAAAGTGGTGTGAAGTATACAGAAGAAGCAGGAGCAGTAACCGTTCTTGGTCTGTCTAAACACTCTAAGGATGCGGCTGAGGGTGTCAATGCCATTGTAGGCTTAGCTGAAAGTCTTTCCTTGATCCAGCCTCATCCAGCCCTTCTCTTTATCGCAGATGCCGTTGGGGAAGATGCGACAGGAGCAGCTCTCTTTGGTGAAGTTAAAGATGAACCAAGTGGTACTCTTTCCTTCAATATTGCAACCCTCTCCATTGATGAACAGCAATCTGAAATCGGGATTGATATTCGGATCCCTGTCTTAGCGGATAAGGAGGCCTTGGTAAAACGTTTAAGTGAGGTGGCAGCTAGCTATCAACTTCAGTATGAAGAGTTTGATTATGTAGCTCCACTATACGTTCCATTAGACAGTCCATTGGTGAGTACTCTGATGGCGGTCTACCAAGAGGAAACAGGGGATCAGACCCCAGCTATGTCCTCAGGGGGAGCGACCTTTGCGCGAACCATGGAAAATTGTGTGGCTTATGGGGCCCTCTTTCCTGATGCTCTCCAAACAGAGCACCAGGCGAATGAACGAGCTAAACTGGATGATTTATATCGTGCAATGGAAATCTATGCAGAGACCATTCGACGATTAGCAGCCAAGGAAGCTTAATAGAGATTAGAAAAAAGAGGCTGGGACAAAAGTCCTAGCCTCTCAATTGTCTTTGGATTATCGAGCAAAACGCAGTGGTTGAGCGGGCTCTACTACGCTGATTTCATCAGCTTTTACAGCCCTACTCAACTGTGCGGAGGTGGGACGACGGAATCGAATTCTAACGAATTACCGATTTCTGTCCCACTCTCTTTCTTTTATTTGCTAAAGAAGAAGGGAGGAGTGAATTCTTTTAATTTTTCAAAGCAGTCCAAAGCTCCCTGATTGTCTTCACAAATGATGAGGCAGACGTCATCCCCACAGACAGTTGCGACAATTTGCGGCAATTCAAGGGCATCTAAGATGGCTCCGAAGGACTGGGCTAGACCAGGTAGGGTTTTGACGACTACTTGGTTTTGGACGGGACGAAGCATGACGAGGGCATCCTCCATATAAAAACGCAGTCGGTTTTCCCAGCGAGATGGGGCAATGCTATTGATGGCATAATAAGAGCTATCCCCTTCGTTAATTTTTACCAGATTCAAGGATTTGACATCTCTTGAGAGGGTTGACTGGGTCACGATGATGCCGTTCGCTTCCAGGCTGTCCTGCAATTCTTGTTGGGTTCGAATTTTCTTTTCTGAAATAATAGACCGGATCAGGCGGTGGCGACTTTCAATCTTATTCATAAGGGGCTCTCCTTATTTGATAAACATAGCATCTCCAAAGCTAAAGAAACGGTAGCCTTGGTCGATAGCGTGCTGATAAGCATCCAGAGTGAGTTCTCGACCTGCGAAGGCAGAAACGAGCATGACTAAGGTTGATTTTGGTAAGTGGAAGTTGGTTGAAAAGGCGTCGACAACCTGCCACTGATAGCCTGGTTTGATAAAGATATTGGTCCAACCAGAGTCGGCTTGCAACTCTCCATTAAACTTGTTGCCAATTGTTTCTAATGTTCGGATAGAAGTAGTTCCAACGGCAACGATGCGGTGTCCACTTGCTTTGACTTGTCGAAGGGTTTGGGCGGCTTCTTCTGAGAGTTGATAAAATTCGGAATGCATTTCATGTTGGTCGAGATCATCGACGGATACAGGACGGAAGGTACCTAGTCCGACATGAAGGGTGAGATAAACCAAGTGAACCCCTTTGTCTTCGATCTTTTGTAAGAGCTCAGGTGTGAAATGGAGGCCAGCAGTAGGAGCTGCGGCAGATCCATTTTCTTTGGCATAGACTGTCTGGTAACGTTCCTGATCTTCCAATTTTTCATGGATGTAAGGTGGTAGGGGCATTTCTCCTAGACTTTCCAAGACTTCAAGGAAAATTCCTTGGTAAGAAAACTCTACGATACATCCTCCGTGTTCCAGCTTTTTGATTAGGGTCGCTTGAAGACGTCCATCGCCAAAGCTGACGCCCCCTCCCTCTTTGAGACGTTTGGCAGGTTTAGCAAGAACCTCCCATTGATCGCCCTCAATATTTTTTAAGAGAAGAAGCTCCACATGCCCTCCTGTATCCGGTTTGACCCCATGGAGACGAGCCGGAAGGACACGGGTATTGTTCATGACCAAAGCATCCCCTGGTTCTAATTCATTGATAATGGCGTCAAAATGCTGGTCTTCCATCTGACCTGTTTGTCGATTGAGGATTAGTAGTTTTGAGGCATCGCGCTTCTCTAGTGGAGTTTGCGCAATTAACTCCTCGGGGAGGTGGAAATCAAAGTCATTCGTGTTCATGTTCTCTCCTTGTATCTAAATTCTTCTATTTCTTACATTTAACCTTCCCCATTATATCATGAAATAAGAGTGAAACAAAGGAAATCACTAGCTGAATTTTAAAGGGATAAAGGTAAAAAATCCTTTCCTAACATCAAGAAAGCGCTTGACAAAAATTGGTCTATACCATATAATGAATATAAGAAATAAACGGAGGATTTATCATGAAAGTTATTGAAGTAGCCAATCAAATCGAAGGGGGACAGGTTGCTTTTGACCTGCTAATAGAAAAGTTAGAGCAGGGTGCCAAAACTCTGGGGCTTGCGACTGGAAGCAGTCCACTTGAGTTTTATAAATTGATTCGGGAGAGTGATTTGGATTTCTCAGACATGGTCAGTGTCAACTTGGATGAGTATGTCGGCTTGACGGGAGAAGATCCTCAATCCTATCGTTACTTTATGCAGGAAAATTTATTCAATGAGAAGTCGTTTAAAGTTAGCTATCTTCCAAAAGGAAACGAAGATACTGCAGAAGAAGAAACAGCGCGTTACAATGAAATTTTGGCCCAACATCCAGTAGATCTGCAAATTCTAGGGATCGGTCGCAACGGCCACATTGGTTTTAACGAACCAGGTACACCATTTGACAGCCAAACGCATTTGGTCCATTTGGATCAATCAACGATTGAAGCCAACTCTCGTTTCTTTGAAAAAATTGAAGATGTGCCAACTCAAGCCATCTCCATGGGGATTGCAAACATTCTCGCTGCTAAATCCATCATTCTCTTTGCATATGGAGAATCAAAGGCGCAAGCAATCGCAGGAACGGTTAATGGTCCAAAAACAGAGAGTTTACCAGCGAGTGCCCTTCAAGGTCATCCAGATGTCGTGATTATTGCAGACCAAGCAGCCTTGAGCCTACTGTAACCAGTTGAAACAGAGAGACCTATCTGAAATATCCTAAAAGATAGGTTTTTTTATAGATTGA
Source organism: Streptococcus sp. SCPM-O-B-15294 (M123) (assembly GCF_058200455.1). Taxonomy (NCBI): domain Bacteria; kingdom Bacillati; phylum Bacillota; class Bacilli; order Lactobacillales; family Streptococcaceae; genus Streptococcus; species Streptococcus sp. SCPM-O-B-15294 (M123). Next base: position 99,628 of record NZ_JBYQGU010000002.1, read on the forward strand.
AGTATGGTACAATAAGATAAAATTCTATATTTGAGGAAAATATATTTTGAAAAAGAAGTTGCTCGTTTTAGGAATCGTCATTCTATCTCTACTCCGCCCGCTATCGATCGCGGCGGATGAGCTAGTGGATATGGCGCAAAAAATGTATCCCAATGATCATGTGCAGGCCTATAACCGACCAAGATCTTCTCTCGTCATCGATGCGAATACCGGGGATGTTTTGTGGAGAGACAATATTGATGAAGTGCGGGATCCAGCAAGTATGAGTAAGCTCATGACCCTGTATCTGCTTTTCGAAACCATGAAAGAGGGAAAAATTACCAAAGATACGGTTGTCACTGCAACGGCTGCGGATCAATCCATGTCAAAAATCTATGAGATTTCCAACAATAACATTGTTGCAGGAGTGGATTATACAGTCTCTGAATTGATTACCATGACGGCTGTTCCATCCTCCAATGTGGCTACGATTATGTTGGCCAATCTCCTTTCTAACCACGATTCTGACGCTTTTATTCAGCGGATGAACGAAAAGTCCAAGGAGTTGGGGATGACCAATACCATTTGGAACAATCCTAGTGGAGCGGCCATTTCAACCTTCCGAGGTTTGTATACCAGTTATAACTATCCAAATGATGCGGCCAACCAGACAACTGCAAGAGATTTGGCGATTCTCGTCTATCATTTCGTGAAAGAATATCCAGAGATCCTTAGTTATACCAATCAGGCTAAGGTGACCGTGAAACAAGGAACGCCTTATGAGGAGACTTTTGATACCTATAACTATTCCTTGCCAGGAGCTAGATATGCTCTTGAAGGAGTAGATGGTCTGAAGACAGGTTCGAGTCCACGTGGTGCCTTTAACTATATCGCAACCGCTAAACGGGGGGAACAACGAATTATCTCCGTAGTCATGGGTGTTGGTGATTGGTCCGACCAGGATGGTGAATACTATCGACATCCATTTGGTAATGCCTTGATTGAAAAGGCTTTTGCAGATTATAATTATAAGAAGTTGTTGGACAAGGGTGTTCAGACGATCGATGGAAAGACCTACACCCTAGATCAGCCTTTCTTTGCTACGGTCAAAAAGGGAGAAGAGGATCCAAAACTCGTTGTCAAAGATGGACAGGTTGAGGCGGATTCAGGCTTGATGACCCTATCAGAAAAGATTTCTGATGGACTTCCAGTCAAAGAAGGAGCAGTGAATCAATCGGATTCCCAAAGTACTGTGGCCCCAGCAAGAGAGAAATCCTTCCATTTTCCTCTTGAAAGCCTGGTCATTCTGATTCCAATTTTCATTCTTGCGATGATTCTGTATATAGAAAGAGCCCGTCGCAAAGGACGTGCGCGCAAGGCTCAGGATCGCTACAAAAAATAACTGATCAAAACTCAACTGAAATCCAGTTGGGTTTTGTCATTGCCTTTTATTTCTCAAATTGAAAGGAAACTTATGAAAGCATTTCGAAATTCCTATCCTTCTTATTTATTTTTATATAGTTTTTACTTCATGTCGACTGCCCTCTTTACGACTTTGATCTCTGTCTATCTGATAGGCCAGCAGTATTCAGCCAGTCAGGTCTCTAATTTGGTATCGACTGCCTTTTTCCTATCCATGCTTACCCAGCCCTTATTTGGTTATATCAATGAACGGTTTGGTATTGTTAAAATCACGACCTTGAGCTTAGGAGTCCTCATGGCAGGAGTGGGTGGCTTTATCTGGGCCCCTAACTTCTTTTGGTTGACGATTTTTTATGGCTTGGTATTACTGTGTCTAAATGGGACGGCGCCCATGATGGAGATTTTAGCTACCCAGAGTCCCTATGCTTTTGGAAAAATCCGCGTTTGGGGGACGCTAGGGTATGCGGCTGGAGCCCACCTAGCTGGTTGGCTCTATGCTCATCTTAGCCCCCAGTCTGTATACTATTGTGTATTGGTCACGATCCTTCTTAGTTTCTTCACTTTAGGGGCTATCCGTATTGACAAGACCAATCGGGTACAGAAAGAAGCTGTCTCGATCCGTCCTTTGCTCCATAATGGACCCTATCTCTTTTTCTTACTATTGATGGGGTTGGTGTCAGGTGTGGGCAATATCGGCCATACCTATATTCCAGCTCTTTTAATGGATAGTGGCCTCCCTGTTCAGATAGCTTCTACAGTTGTGGCCATATCTGTCGTTGTAGAAGCGCCTCTCATCTTTTTTTCAGACCGTTTTATGGACCATTGGCCCTTGCGTCTCCTGATTTTGCTTCCTGTGGGGATTCTCTTGCTCCAGTATTTCATTTATGCTCTTCCGACTCCTGTCTTCTTAAAAGTGCTGGTCACCCTCTTGGCTAAGCATACGACAGGGATGGTCTTGATCATGGTCTCCTTGCGTTTTATCTCCCAACAGGTGGATAAAAAAGATCTAGTCTTAGCCATGGCTCTTGTGCAAGGAGTCCGCTATCTTGGTACCATTCTCTTGCAACCGCTAGCAGCTTTCTTTGTGGATCACGGTGGATTTTCAATGATGAGTTCCTTCTTGGTGGCTGTCCTGGTCCTCGTCCTTCTACTAAGTCTCTTTTTAAAGATGCCAAAAGGAAAATCTCCAGGTCTCTTTGGGAACACGAAGGAGTAAAAAGTTTAGGAAATAGAGTTTGTGAATAGAAGGACTTATGCTATAATGGAGAACGATGATGTTTATGAAAGAAATGAGAGAGAATGAAGTTTAAACGTGCCTTATTTGCGACACTTTCCCTTAGTTGCCTATGTTTCCCAATGCAAGCAAAGGCGGATGATATTTACCAACAAGAAGATATCATGTCAATCACAGAAAAATCAGGGGCTTCGGTGGATGAATTTTTCCGTCCCAAGGCTGATATTGTCGTTGATGCTCATACAGGAGCTATTCTTTATGGCGATAATATTGATGCTCCTCGTGACTCCGGTAGTATGGCCAAATTGATGTCCGTCTATGTTCTTCTGAGAGCTATTAAAGAAGGGCAGCTGGATTATGATACCATGATTACTGCGACAGATACGGATGTGATCATTTCGCAAAATCAGAAGTTGAGCAATAGTCCCATTGTTGCGGGGGCTCAATACAAGGTATCGACCCTCCTAAATATGATTTTCGTTCCTTCATCCAGTGCGGCTACCATCATGATTGCCAATAAGGTGTCTGGAGGAGATCCAGATAAATTCTTGGATTTGATGAACCAGCGGGCCCAGGAAATTGGAATGACCAATACCAAATGGAACAATCCTAATGGTGCCCCAACTGCAGTCTTAGATGGCTACTATAATCCGACCCGCTATGATCAAAATGCCATTAACCAAACAACCGCAAGAGATATGTCTATTTTGGCCTATCACATAGTTAACGAGTTCCCTGAAATTCTCAACTATACTAAAAATGCCAAGATAACCCTCTTCCAAGGTACAGATTATGAAGAAACCCATGAAAATTATAATTATTCCTTGGAAGGTGGAAGATATTCTTTAAAGGGAGCAGATGGCCTAAAAACCGGCTCCAGTCCGACAGCAGATTATAATTACACCTTGACGGTTAATCGTGGAAATCAGCGATTTGTTCAAGTCATTATGGGAGTCGGTAACTATGATGTAGAGATTGCAGAAAGTCTTCGCCACGTCATTGGGAATGCCCTGATTGAAAGACTATATCAGGATTATGAATACAAAGAGGTGCTGCCTGCGGGGGATCACACGATTCAGGGCCAAACCTATCACTTAGACAAACCCTTCTATGCTACAGTGAAAAGAGGGACCAATCCAGAGATTAGTGTTCAAAATGGCCAACTACAAATCGCCAATGGCTTGCAAACTGTTTCTCCGTCCATTCAGCAAACGCAGGCTGTAAGCGCAGTAGAAGCGACCCATCAGAAGTCCACGAGTGGTCGTCAAAAAGGCTGGAATCCAATGTGGCTCTTTTGCTTCCTTCCCTTCATTTTCTTAAGAGTTTTCTTTAACATAAGATATAAGAGAAAATAAAAAGATTTCCAGATTTGGAAATCTTCGAATATAGACAAACTATTTTTTACTTAAGATAGTCGGATGATTACCAAGGAATGACTTATATTTTTTAGTCATTTAAGAAGATCAAAAACTTTCCGCTGTGAGAAAAGTGCTAGAAACAGGATATTTCTAGCACTCGGGAGTTTTGGAGCCTTAGATCCAAAACTAAGTCATGGAACTTCTTTGAAGTTCGCTGACGTCCGTACTCACCTAAGGAAAGTTTCTAGGAATACTATTTTTTTAATTTGAGATTTCCAAATACGGAAATCTTTTTTTGTAGTGAAGCAAAGGAACAGCTACTTTCTGGGAGGAGAGAAGCAGTGCTAGAGCAGTTGTTCTCCTACATTTTCGGATGTTTTTTCACAATCTATCATCAGTTAGTGATTGATTTGACTGTCAAATTATTTGATGATACAATGGTTTCGAATCAATATTAAAGGAGTAATCAAATGAAAAAATTGATTTTATCTACTACAGCCTTGTTGGCAGCTGCTTCGCTTGCAGCTTGTTCAGGTAAGCAAGAAGCAAAAACCGAAGCTTCTTCATCTACTGAGAAGACAGAAAAGGTAACAAGCAAATCTTCTAGCTCATCTAAGGCAGAAAAGACTTCTTCTAATACTAGCTCTCAAACAACCAATGATGAATTACCATCAGACGAAGAGTTTGAAAACTTAAAAACAGTTGGTGATTTTAAAAAGTGTTACGCAAAAATCGTGGAAGAATCCAATCGCCTGATGACTGAATCAATGGAATCTCTTCCTGAAAGTGCCAAAGAGACATTTGCTCAAACGGCAGATGCCCTTAAGGAGACTCTTGCAAAATCTAAGGAAGCATTTAACAAAGCGGTTGAGAAATATGGAGATGATAATACGGAAGTTCCAAAAGAGTTTCGTGAAACCTTTATTGAACAGTTGAAAGATGCTCGCGACTCTGCTAAAGACTCAGCAGAGTCACCAGTAGACCAAGATTCAGACGATGATGATTCTGATTCAGATGAATAAATAGATTGTTACATTGGACTTTTTGGTTAAAAGCCAAAAGAAGGCGAAGAGTGGAGGGATTTTCTACTTGCAAGAATCTCCCTCTTCCCATAGAGTGTCCTCTCTTATATCTCATGTTGGAAAAGTTGTGGAGATAGGAGAACTTGTCCACGTGATGCCTATATTTTCTGGGATTCTGACAGTGGATGAACCTTTAAGTATCTGGAGATAAGGGAGAAGTGCGCTTCGTCCAAATTAATCGATAGACCGGAGATAGACTGATCTCTGGTCTTTTTTTAGAAAGTCTCAGGGAGAATACATGAATTGACGGTAACCTAGCTTGATGCTAAAATGGTAGTGGAAGGTTAAAAAGGAGAGATTGAATGAAAAAAATATTGTTATCGATAGTTGCTTTACTGGGAGTGATGGGGCTAGTAGCCTGCTCGAATCAAGAAGGGACCTCGTCCAGTGAAAAGTCAGTTCAGGGGATAGGCAAGTCTACAACCTCCTCTCAGGGCAAGAAAGTGACTAGCTTAAAAGGATCCTCAGAGTCTCCTTTTGTCTTGTATACAGATGAGGAACTTGAAACTGCTAGAACTGTTGGAGACTTTAAAGCGCTCTATGCTTTGATGATGGACCGAACCGTTGCTCATTCAGAGGAAGCAGGAGCATCACTGACGGGCTCAGCTAAAGAGACCTATGAGACCTATCTGAAAGACTTGAAAGAGAAAATGGAAACGAGCAAGGCCCGCTTCAATGAATCCATGGATACGATAGGGGCCGAAGACACCGAAGTCCCCGAAGCTACTCGTGCAACTATTGTTGAAAAATTCGAAACGGCTCGAAAACAAGCTGAAGCATCTGAAAATGGGACTGCTCCATCATCGGAAACTCCAAATCCGGCATCAGGCGAGAAAACGAGTGAGCCAGGTCAATAAGCGAGGGACGTTTTTTAACGTCTCGTCTAGGATGGATGAGTAGTTGCTTTACATGTAAGAACGATTATATCTAAACAAGGAGCTGGGCTCCTTTCAGATTGAAGATAAAGTAATTTTAGAAACTTTCCTTAGGTGAGTACGGACGTCAGCGAACTTCTACGAAGTTCCATGACTTAGTTTTGAGCCTAAGGTCTCAAAACTCTCGAGTGCCTGAAACACAGTTGTTTCAGGCACTTTTCTCACGGCGGAAAGTTTTTCATCTTCTTAATGACTAAAAAATGAAAGTCATGTTTTGAAAATCATCCAGCTGTTTTATAAAAAAAATAATAGTTTGTCTGCATTCAACAAGGAGCTGGGCTCCTTTTTTTCTTTCTCCTATATATAAGCGTCTTCGGTTACGAATTATATAAGTGGAGGTGATGACATGTTTATTGCGACAGATGCAAAGCAACAGCGTTGGAATTGTTTGGAGAAGATCCCGATGAAAAAGGAAGGTCCTTTTTTCTGTCTCCTGTGTGGAAAGGAAGTCCGCTTAAAGAAAGGGCCCGTGATGCGTCCTCATTTTGCTCACATTACCCTAGAGGATTGTCCCTTTCATCATGAGACGGAGAGTCCAGAACATTTGGAGTTGAAATTGGGGATTTATCAATGGGCCAAGCAAAACTCTAATGCTGAAGTGGAAAGTCCTCTGCAGGCTTTCCAACAGATTGCGGATGTTCTCCTTCCGGATCAAAAGATTGCCTTAGAAGTGCAATGTAGTTCCTTGTCTATGGAGCGTTTAAAAGAACGGAGCGATGCCTATCGCAAGCATGGTTATCAGGTCTATTGGTTGTTAGGGAAAAACTTATGGCTCAAGAAAAGTCTGTCGGCTCTGCAAGAATGTTTTGTCTATTTTAGCCAAAATAGAGGCTTTCATCTCTGGGAGTTGGACCTAGAGAAGCAGGAAGTTCGTCTCCACTATCTGCTTCATCAAGACTTGCGAGGGCGTCTTCATTATCGGACTCAACATTTTCCTTTTTATGGAGGGAATCTGTTAGAAGTTTTGCGGACCCCCTATGCCAAACAAGCCTTGCAACGAATGACGGTCCCTCTAGACCGACAGTTTAAAGACTATCTTCGTCAACAGTTGTATTACCGGCATCCTAAGTGGATGGCCCTTCAGGAACAGCTCTATCTGAAAGGAAAGCATCTCCTGGAGTTAGACTTGGAAGCCTTTTATCCCCTTTGTCGGCCACTGAAGTCTAGGAATTTTATCCAGATTAGGGGAGACTGGCGAAGCTATTACCAGAACTTTATGACCTATTATCTCCAAACCGGAATGAAAGCGACGCAGACTCTCTATTCCCCACGTTTTTATCAGAACTAGAAAGCTTAAATTTCCGTGAATCAAATACCCCCAAATGCTAATATATGTGATAAAATAGAAACATTGGAGGATTTTTGTAATGGTAAAACAACGAAATGAAATTGATGAAAAATACCAATGGGATTTGTCGACCATTTTTGCGACAGACCAAGCATGGGAAGAAGAAGCAACTGCTTTAGCTGCAGCGATTAAAGATGCTGCCCATTTTGCAGGCTCTTTACTTTCTTCTCCGGCCAACCTATTAGAAACCACAGAAGTTTATTTGGACTTGAGCCGTCGTTTGGAGAAGGTCTATGTCTACGCCCATATGAAGAATGACCAGGACACACGCGTAGCCAAATACCAAGAATTCCAATCAAAAGCGATGTCCCTTTACAGCCTTTTAGGGGAGACTTTTGCTTTCTACGAACCAGAATTTATGGAAATCACCGAAGAGCAATATGCTAACTTCTTGAAAGAAGTCCCTGCTTTAGAAGCTTATGCTCATTACTTTGACAAATTGCTCAAAACCAAAGAGCATGTCCTTTCTCAAAAAGAAGAAGAATTGTTAGCAGGAGCGGGTGAAATCTTTGCTGCAGCGGGTGAAACTTTTGAGATCTTGGACAATGCAGATATCGTCTTCCCAATGGTGAAGGATGACCAAGGCCAAGAAGTTCAGTTGACCCATGGAAACTATATTTCTTTGGTTGAGTCGAAGGACCGCCAAGTCCGTAAGGAAGCTTACCAAGCCTTGTATGGTGTCTACGAACAGTATCAACATACCTATGCTAAGACCCTTCAGACCAACGTCAAGGTCCATAATTACAATGCCAAGGTTCGCAAATTCTCAAGCGCGCGTGAGGCAGCTCTTTCTGCTAACTTTATCCCAGAGAGCGTCTATGATAGCTTGGTAGAAGCGGTCAACAAGCACTTGCCACTCTTGCAACGCTACGTGAAACTCCGCTCAAAAATCTTGGGAATTGAAGATTTGAAGATGTATGATGTCTACACACCATTATCTTCTACCGATTACAAGTTCACCTATGAAGAAGCCCTTGCCAAGTCTGAGCAAGCTTTGGCAGTGCTTGGTGAGGACTACCTATCCCGCGTGAAGCGCGCCTTCACTGAACGTTGGATCGATGTCCATGTCAACCAAGGAAAACGCTCAGGGGCTTATTCAGGTGGATCGTACGATACTAATGCCTTTATGTTGTTGAACTGGCAAGATACATTGGACAATCTCTTCACCTTGGTGCATGAGACAGGCCACAGTATGCACTCCAGCTATACCCGTGAAACCCAACCTTATGTCTATGGAGATTATTCTATCTTCCTTGCTGAGATAGCTTCCACAACCAATGAAAATATCTTGACCGAGCAACTGTTAGCAGAAGTCGAAGATGATGAAACCCGTTTTGCTATTCTCAACCACTTCTTGGATGGCTTCCGTGGTACAGTCTTCCGTCAAACCCAGTTTGCTGAGTTTGAACATGCGATTCACAAGGCCGACCAAGAAGGACAAGTCTTGACCAGTGAATTCTTGAATGAGCTGTATGCGGACTTGAACGAGAAATACTATGGTCTTTCAAAAGAAGACAATCCAGAAATCCAATACGAATGGGCTCGTATTCCTCATTTCTACTATAACTACTATGTTTTCCAATATTCGACTGGTTTTGCAGCAGCCTCTGCCTTAGCTGAGAAAATCGTTCATGGAACACAGGAAGATAAGGACAAATACCTAGAGTATTTGAAAGCCGGAAATTCAGATTATCCACTAAATGTCATCCGCAAGGCGGGTGTTGATATGGAAAAAGAAGACTACCTCCATGCAGCCTTTGAAGTCTTTGAACGTCGTCTCAATGAATTTGAGGCTCTCGTTGAAAAATTAGGATTGGCCTAAGATGGTAGAGTCTTACAGTAAAAATGCCAACCACAATATGCGTAGACCGGTTGTCAAGGAGGAAATTGTCTCCTTTATGCGGGAGCGCCAAGCGCCGGTAACGGATGCTTTAAAGGAGCTCGAAGAATTTGCTCGGCGGGAAAATATTCCTATCATCCCTCATGAAACGGTCGCTTTCTTTCGTCTCTTTTTGCAGACCATGCAGCCCAAGTCTATTTTAGAAATTGGGACAGCAATCGGCTTTTCGGCCCTCTTGATGGCGGAGCAAGTGCCGGATGCAAAGATTATGACCATTGATCGCAACGAGGAAATGATTGGTTTTGCCAAGGAAAACTTTGCTCGTTTTGACCAGCGCAAGCAAATCACCCTTTTAGAGGGTGATGCGGTGGACCTACTGGAGCATATTGAGCAACGCTTTGACTTGATTTTTATGGATTCGGCTAAGTCTAAGTACATCGTCTTTCTCCCAGAAGTTCTCAAACGGTTGGAAGTTGGAGGTGTAGTCATTTTGGACGATATCTTCCAAGGAGGAGATGTGGCGCGTGATATTATGGAAGTTCGTCGTGGACAACGCACCATCTATCGAGGTTTGCAACGTCTCTTTGATGCCACTTTGGACCATCCTGGCTTGACGGCCAGTCTGATTCCGCTCGGTGATGGCATTCTCATGATTCGTAAAAATCAGGAAGAGATTTCCTTGCCGACAGAAGAGTAGCTTTTAGACTTATTTAAGTTATCCTGTTGAATTTGTGGTAAAATAGTAGCAGTGAATTTTAGAATGGAGAAATAAACATGAAGAAAAAATTTGTAGCTGGAGCGGTGACCCTTTTATCCGTTGTAGCGCTAGCAGCTTGTGCAAAAAGTGGCAGTGACAAGGATATCGTCACAATGAAGGGGGATACCATCACTGTTGGTGATTTCTATGATGAAATCAAACACAACCAAGGTGCACAACAATACCTTTTCCAAATGACAATTAACAAAGTCTTTGAAAAAGAATATGGCTCAAAAGTCTCAGACAAAGATGTTGAGAAAAAAGTTGATGAGCAGAAGAAACAATTGGGTGAAGCCTTCAATAGCTACCTCACTCAACAAGGTTTGACAGAAGAAACCAACAAACAACAAATCCGTAGCAATCTTTTGTTAGAGTATGCGGTTGACCAAGCTATTTCAAAAGAATTGACAGACGAAGCTTATAAAAAAGCCTTTGAAACCTATACACCAGAAATCACTGCAAATGTGATTAAATTGGATTCAGAAGAAAAAGCGAATGAAGTTCTTGCAAGTGTAAAAGCTGAAGGTGCAGACTTTGCACAAATTGCCAAAGAAAATTCTACAGATGCTAGCACCAAAGACAAGGGTGGAGAAATCAAATTTGACTCTGGAACAACAACTGTTCCAACCCGTGTTAAGGAAGCAGCATCTAAGCTTGATGTAAATGGTATTTCTGATGTTGTCATTGTTCCTGCTAGTCAAAACAACGCTGGTGCCTACTATATCGTTAAAGTAACTAAGAAGGAAGAAAAAGGATCAGATTGGAAGAAATACGAAAAACGCTTGAAAGAAATTCTGACGGCAGAACGTAAAAATGATGCCAACTTTATCCGTAGCATCATTGCCAAAGCAATGTCTAATGCCAATATCAAGGTGAAAGATGATGCCTTCAAGGCAACCTTCAACCAATACATGCAAAATATTGGTGCAACAACAGAAGATAGCTCATCTTCTAAATAAGGATATTAGTTGACGAGCATTGTATTTATCTGTATAATGAGATAGTTGAGAATAAATCATTTAGAATCAGATTCAGAGAAGTGGCGGGGGTGCGAGCCATGGAAGAGGAATGATTTTGCTACTCAATGGAACAATTACATAATCGAATGAAGAATGACAAGTTCATTGAATGAAGGTGGTACCGCGGTTTTTCGCCCTTCGTTAGTGAGCTTGTCTTTTTTTCAGCATCTTCTACCGGAGATCCTTTCTAAAAAGAGAAAGGTCTTCCTATGGATTTGCAGGAGGAAACTGATGAAAACGTATCTGGTCAAACAAAAGTTTCGACTTGGAGGGGAACGCTTTGACATCAAAAATGATCTAGGTATGGTAGAATACCAGGTAGAAGGTTCATTTTTGAAGATTCCTAAAACCTTTACTGTATTTGATGTGGAAGGCCAGAAGGTCAGCCATATCACGAAGAAGCCTTTTAGCCTCTTACCCCAATTCACTGTAGAATTAGCGGATGGCTCCAGTTTTTTCATCCGTAAAAAACTAACTTTACTCCGTGATAAGTACGATATTTCTAATTTAGGACTACGTATCGAAGGCAATATCTGGGATTTGGATTTCAAGTTATTGGATGATCGCGACCAGCTGGTTGCAGAGATTAGCAAACAAGTCTTTACCTTGACGTCGACTTATCAAGTGTCCGTCTATGAAGAGGAATATGCTAATCTTGTGATTTCCTTGTGTCTTGCCATTGACTATGTAGAAATGATGGAGAATGGCTCCTAAGCCGATCAATAGAAAACAATAAATAGAGGAGAAAACATGAAACAATTATCTAGTGCACAAGTCCGCCAAATGTGGCTTGATTTCTGGGCGACCAAAGGTCACTCAGTAGAACCATCTGTTAGCTTAGTTCCAGTAAATGACCCAACCCTTTTGTGGATCAACTCAGGGGTTGCTACTCTTAAAAAATACTTTGATGGAACCATCATTCCTGAAAACCCACGGATTACCAATGCGCAAAAAGCCATTCGTACCAACGATATTGAAAACGTAGGGAAGACGGCGCGTCACCATACCATGTTTGAAATGTTGGGGAACTTCTCCATCGGGGATTACTTCCGTGATGAAGCCATTACCTGGGCTTATGAACTCTTGACAAGTCCTGAATGGTTTGACTTTCCTAAAGACAAACTTTACATGACCTACTATCCAGATGACACAGATTCATACAACCGCTGGATTGAAGTGGGCGTGGATCCAAGTCACTTGATTCCAATCGAGGACAACTTCTGGGAAATCGGTGCGGGACCTTCTGGACCAGATACAGAAATCTTCTTTGACCGTGGGGAAGCTTTTGACCCAGAAAATATCGGTATTCGCCTTCTCGCAGAAGATATCGAAAACGACCGTTACATCGAAATCTGGAACATCGTCTTGTCACAATTTAACGCAGACCCAGCTGTACCTCGTAGCGAATACAAGGAATTGCCACACAAGAATATTGATACGGGCGCTGGTTTGGAGCGTTTGGTAGCTGTTATCCAAGGTGCTAAGACCAACTTTGAAACAGACCTCTTCATGCCAATCATTCGCGAAGTTGAGAAGTTATCTGGTAAGGTCTACGACCAAGATGGCGACAACATGAGCTTTAAGGTCATCGCGGACCACATCCGTTCATTGTCATTTGCTATCGGTGATGGTGCCCTTCCTGGAAATGAAGGTCGTGGTTATGTCCTTCGTCGTCTCCTCCGTCGTGCCTCTATGCATGGTCAAAAATTGGGCATCAACGAGCCTTTCCTTTACAAACTGGTTCCAACTGTTGGAAAAATCATGGAAAGCTACTACCCAGAAGTGCTTGAAAAACGTGGCTTTATTGAAAAGATCGTCAAGAGCGAAGAAGAGTCATTTGCTCGTACCCTTCACTCAGGTCAACACTTTGCCCAAGGTATCGTAGCAGACTTGAAAGAAAAAGGCCAAACGGTTATTGCTGGTCAAGACGTCTTCAAACTTTATGATACATACGGATTCCCAGTAGAGTTGACAGAAGAAATCGCTGAAGAAGCTGGCATGACGGTCGATCGTGAAGGCTTTGAAGCGGCTATGAAGGAACAACAAGAACGTGCGCGTGCGTCAGCCGTCAAAGGCGGATCCATGGGTATGCAAAACGAAACCCTTCAAAACATTACTGTTGAGAGTGTCTTCAACTACAATGCCAGCCAATTACCTTCAAAATTAGTGGCTATCGTAGCGGACAATGCTGAAGTAGAAGCTGTTTCAGAAGGAACTGCATCACTGATTTTTGCAGAAACTCCATTCTACGCTGAAATGGGTGGACAGGTGGCTGACCACGGTCAAATCTTGGATGCTCAAGGAAACGTCGTAGCGACAGTAACAGATGTACAGAAAGCACCAAACGGACAACCACTTCATACTGTTGAAGTCCTTGCACCGCTTGCTTTGAACCAAGAATACACTTTGGTCATCGATAGCAATCGTCGTCACCGTGTCATGAAGAACCACACAGCCACTCACTTGCTCCATGCGGCCCTTCACAATATCCTTGGCCACCATGCTACTCAAGCAGGCTCACTCAACGAAGTCGAATTCCTCCGCTTTGACTTTACCCACTTCCAAGCAGTAACTCCAGAAGAATTGCGTGCTATTGAACAGCAAGTCAATGAGAAGATCTGGGAAGCCATTGCAGTGGAAACAGTTGAGACAGACATCGACACAGCTAAAGAAATGGGAGCTATGGCCCTCTTTGGTGAGAAATACGGTAAGGAAGTCCGCGTTGTGACTATCGGTGACTACTCAGTGGAACTCTGTGGTGGTACTCACGTTGGCAATACTTCTGAAATCGGTCTCTTCAAGATTGTTAAAGAAGAAGGGATTGGATCAGGAACTCGCCGTATCTTGGCAGTGACTGGTAAAGAAGCCTTTGAAGCCTATCGTGAACAAGAAGATGCTCTAAAAGCAGTCGCAGCAACTCTTAAAGCACCTCAACTAAAGGAAGTACCTCATAAGGTGGAAGGACTTCAAGAGCAACTCCGTCAATTGCAAAAAGAAAATGCTGAATTGAAGGAAAAAGCAGCAGCAGCGGCAGCAGGCGATGTCTTCAAACATGTTCAAGAAGCAAACGGACATCGTTATATTGCAAGTCAAGTTTCAGTTTCAGATGCAGGTGCCCTTCGTACCTTTGCGGATAACTGGAAACAAAAAGACTACTCTGATGTGCTTGTTCTTGTCGCAGCAATCGGTGAAAAGGTCAACCTTCTCGTAGCTAGCAAGACAAAAGATATCCACGCTGGTAACTTGGTTAAAGAATTGGCTCCAATCGTCGATGGACGTGGTGGTGGTAAACCAGACATGGCCATGGCAGGAGGAAGCAACCAAGCCAAGATCCAAGACTTGTTGGATGCAGTAGAAGCTAAATTGTAAGCAACAAGAGATCTACCTTCGGGTAGGTCTTTTTGTTTGTGCATATTTTTTATAAATGGCTTGACTATTTTTGAAAATGTGATAAACTAATATCCTTTGTCCATTGAGGAGGTGTCAGGACATGAGTGATTTATTCGTACAAAAGTCGGACTATGCTTTAGGTCTATCTGAACACAGAATTATCGTGAAAAATGGGAATCGTGAAATTGTCAGGGAGATTTCGATCCATCTGGTCGAGAATATCTTAGTTTTTGGACCGGCTCAACTCTCTACCCAACTCTTACGAGAGTTGGCGATGGCTAAAAAGAATGTCTATTATTTTACAAAAGATGGAAAATTCTTATTTTGTTTAGACTCCTATCGACAGGAGGATTTTGAAAAACAAAAGATTCAAGTTCAGGCTTGTTTCCAGCCGGCCTTCTGCTTGGCTCTTGCTCAGAAAATTGCGACGGCCAAGGTCAAGCACCAACTCACCTTACTGAAGGAATATGATCGAGAAGGACTACTGTCTAGCGAAGATTTCACTCGCTTTGAGCAAACGCTCGATAAGTTTGCTGGTGCAGAATCGATAACAGAAATTATGGGCTATGAAGGACGAATCGCAAAATCCTATTTTTACTATCTGAGTCTCCTTGTTCCAGACTCGTTTCGTTTTCATGGTCGGACTAGGAGGCCTGCCAAGGATTGTTTTAATAGTCTACTCAATTTCGGCTATTCTTTCTTGTATTCTTGTTTCTTAGGACTCATTCGTAAGAATGGCTTGAGCTTCGGCTTTGGTATCCTGCACCAAAACCACCATCATCATGCTAGTCTTGCCAGTGATTTGATGGAGGAGTGGCGCCCCATCATCGTGGATAATACAGTGATGGATCTGCTCCTCCATGGAGAGCTAGGAAAGGAGCATTTTGAAAAAGAGGAAGATGGTGCGGTCCTCTTAACAGATGAGGGACGTGAAATCTTTATCCGAGCAATGAGGGAAAGAATGCTGGAAATCCATCCATATGTAGAAGGGGATGGCAAACGCTACTGTTTTTTCTATACTGCTGATCAGCAAATCAAAAGCTTGATCAGATCGTTTGAGGAGCTAGCTCCTCACTCTTATCGAACATGTGATACAGGAGATAACTAATGGGATTATTCTATCATTTATCAGCAGATGAGAAAGAGTTCGCTAAGAAAAAGTCTCTCTTTTGCTTGATTATCTACGATATCACCTGCAATAAACGGAGATTGAAATTGGCTAAACTGCTAGAGGGCTTTGGTGTTCGAGTGCAACGGTCTTGTTTTGAGGTGGATTTAGAGGTCTCTAGTTATCAGCTCTTGCTCAGTGCTCTTCAAGATTTTTATGATGCCAAGCAAGAGTATAATATTATCATCTATGTCGGTAGTCGGGAAGAAACCATTCGGTTGAACGAGGATGAGGGTTCGGTAGAACGGGAAGATTGTTTGTTCTTCTAGCTGAAAGCTCTAGTAAAATATGGTATACTTAGGTTAGTTTCTAGGTAGGAAATATCTTGTGTGTTGATTCCCTTTTGGGATACAAGATATGGGGTAGGAAACCACCCATACCTCGAGAGGGGACGGCGTTGCGTTAACAGTAACTTTTCCACCAGAGATAACACCGTTGGAATCCACCCAAGCCTCGAGAGGGGCCGGAAACCGTTGAATGCTTTTGCAAACGTAGCTGCCTTCGCATTGGTAGGAAACTACCGAAGCCTCGAGAGGGGCCGGAAACTATGCTTTTTTGTCAGCATTGTAAGTGTCAAGAGTGGTAGGAAACAACCCAAGCCTCGAGAGGGGCCGGAAACGTCACGATATCATAACCAGACATATACACATCAACTGAAGAAAACTACCCCAGCCTCGAGAGGGGACGGAAACAATGAGCTAAAGCCTTCTTTTTTCAATTCCTCTCGAACGTAGGACCCGATCCAACCCTCGAGAGGGGCCGGAAACCCTTGTTTTACAAGATTATCGATATGACGCTCTTGTAGGAACCCACCCATACCTCGCGAGGGGCCGGAAACCTCGAATCACCTCGCCATTCTTAAAATCTACAGCCGTAGGAAATCACCTATACCTCGCGAGGGGCCGGAAACCAATTTTTTCAAAAAGTTCCATTTTGTTTACCACCGTAGGAACCCACACATACCTCGATAGGGGCCGGAAACAATGAAACTAAACTCATTTTTCTCCTTCTTTCCGACTAAGTAGGAACCTACCCAAGCCTCGAGAGGGGACGGAAACATGTATAGGTGCTATTCTTCGATAGTGTACAGATAGGTAGGAAACCACCCAAGCCTCGAGAGGGGACGGAAACTCTTCGTGATAAACGCTTTCAAGATATTCAGCAATGTAGGAAACCACCCAAGCCTCGAGAGGGGACGGAAACAATCTCCGATTTTGTTCTGCAGCATCTTGCTTCAAGTAGGAACCCACCCATACCTCGAGAGGGGCCGGAAACCCCACCCCGGGCAATTTTTGATAAATCGATTTCTAGAGTAGGAACCCACCCATACCTCGAGAGGGGACGGAAACCAGGAGATACTTCGATACTTAAATTTAATTTTACTTTTGTAGGAAACTCCCCAAGCCTCGCGAGGGGACGGAAACCTTCTCACGTCACGTTGTAACATGCTATCTGAATTGATAGTAGGAAACCATCCAATCCTCGAGAGGGGACGGAAACGCCTTGAATGCAGGAGCTTTGCTCGCCTTGATCGTGTAGGAACCCACCCATACCTCGAGAGGGGCCGGAAACGTAATAATTTGCATTTTTAAATACCTTCTTTCTTTGCGTACGAAACTCCCCAATCCTCGAGAGGGGACGGAAACTCAATACCAACGATGTTGTTAAAAACTTGTTTTTGTTCGCAGGAAACAACCCAAGCCTCGAGAGGGGCCGGAAACTTCATAGTTCCCTTCTTTCTATTTTTTCTCCAAGATGCGTGTAGGAAACTATCCAAGCCTCGCGAGGGGCCGGAAACGATTTAATTTCTTGCTCATAGCCTTCTTGCATTTCAAGTAGGAAACCCCCATACCTCGAGAGGGGCCGGAAACATGAAATCCGTTGGGCGTGATCCGTCTTCTTCTTGTAGGAAACAACCCAAGCCTCGAGAGGGGCCGGAAACTTTTTTCTCGCATAATGGCTGCGTCAAGTGATCCCCACTTGTAGGAAACCACCCATACCTTGACAGGGGCCGGAAACCATTTTGTCTACCTCCTATGATTTTGATATCTTTGGTAGGAAACAACCCAAGCCTCGAGAGGGGACGGAAACAACTAAACCAATTTTTTCATGATAAGTCTGAGAACTGAAGGTAGGAAACCACCCATACCTCGAGAGGGGACGAAAACATGAAAAGCTCTTTCTTCTTTAATTCATGAGATTCACGGTAGGACCCTACCCAAGCCTCGAGGGGGGACGGAAACGGATTGTATGGGTTGTCGAACGTTGTTAGCATAGCAGTAGGAACCCACCCAAACCTCGCGAGGGGCCGGAAACATTTCAACCTGTGCCTGTGTTACTTGTAATTGTAGAAACCCACCCATACCTCGCGAGGGGCCGGAAACCATTTCTTCCCGAAGTTCCATTTTAATTGTTTCGGTAGGAACCCACCCAAGCTTCGAGAGGGGGCGGAAACTCTATTTTTCCGTATTAGGTACTTCGCTCGGAGTCGAGTAGGAAACTATCCAATCCTCGAGAGGGGCCGGAAACAATTCTGCGATAGTCTAATCGCCAACTTCAGTAGCGTAGGAAACTCCCCAAGCCTTGGGAGGGGCCGGAAACCCGTTCGCTTTAAACGGTACGATTTGGATGAGTTCGAAGGAAACTACCCAATCCTCGCGAGGGGCCGGAAACATCCTTAGCAATATTCTTTAAAGCTTCTTTTATAAGTAGGACCCCACCCAACCCTCGAGAGAGGTCGGAAATGGTTTGGGCTCTGGTTTGGGCTCTGGCTTAGACAAAGAAGTAACTTCACTAATCATAAAAAAGTGCAGGGAAAGATTTGTGGAATAGAATTCTATTCTGTTGTTTGTGTAATAAACTCCAATATTTCAAGAAGGACGGAAACCTTTCGCATTTTCAAGGGCTTCTAGAACCTCTTCTGAATTAGGACCCCACCCAACCCTCGAGAGGGGCCGGAAACTGAGCGGTCATACGACCTACTAGTGTTACGATGTTCATATGTGGTAACCCACCCAACCCTCGAGAGGGGCCGGAAACCCAATGATTTTACCAGTAACGATTTCTTTATCTTTACTTAGGCCTCCACCCAAGCCTCGCGAGGGGCCGGAAACTTCAATCAACTCTTGTTTATTCATGTTTCCACCCTGTAGGAAACTACCCATACCTCGATAGGGGCCGGAAACCCTTCTGCACTTGTTTCGTTTGCCATATTTTTTCCTGTAGGAACCTTCCCCAGCCTCGTAGGGGCCGGAAACTAGATAAGACGATCGTGTTCCATATTCGCTCATTTCAAAGGTAGAAAACCACCTAACCTTCGATAAGGGCCGGAAACGCAAGAAGTGGTTAGCAATAACTGCTTCAATCGCTTTTGTAGGACCCCACCCAACCCTCGATAGGGGCCGGAAATGATTCCTGAGTTCCTGTTTAAGGAAGCTTAACCATTTTTATAAAGATACCTGTCTTCCTCGAGAGAGGACAAAAACTAGAAAAACTGTTGACAACGCTTACAAAAGATGTTAATATTTAGTTATATTAAGGGCGCCCCAAATGAGGTGAAAAGTACTTTTCAACTTTTGGGGTTTTTTCGTACATAAAGTGTTTGGATAAGAGAGACAAGGGATTTTTAGAAGCTTCTTTCGCTAAGAGCTTTGAGAAAAAAGAACCATAAAGGAGGCATATGAAACGCATCATTATTTCATTTCAGCGAATCGACCAATCGCCAATCGACCTATCTGCTAAATTGCATGGATTCTTGATGGAAAAATTAGATCCAGACTATGTGGCTTGGTTACATGAGCAGGAGACCAATCCATACTCTATGAAGGTCACTCATCAAAGAGAGCAGACGCTCTGGACACTTCATCTCCTAACAGATGAGGCCATAAAGCAGATTTTGCCTTTTGTATTGGAGCTCCAAAGAGTGGAACTACATGGGCTACCGGTCTTTGGAGTTCAGTCTATAACCATGCAAGATCTCAGTTCGGAGCAGCTCTTTGCTATTTTTAATGAACACCAAGATCGATCGCTCTTCACCATCCATTTTCAAACTCCAACAGGCTTTCGCTCTCAGGGAGAGTATGTCCTCTTTCCCACTATGCGTCTCATCTATCAAAGTTTGATGATGAAGTATGTCCGACTGGTCGAGAATCGTCCGGATATTGAAGAGGAAACTTTGGATTACTTAGTGGAACATAGTCGAATCACTAGCTATCGACTAGAGTCTAGCTATTTTAAGGTCCATGGCAAAAAGATACCAGCCTTTAAAGGGAAGTTGACCTTTAAGATTACAGGTCCAAATACCTTAAAAGCCTACGCCAATATGCTCCTGAAATTTGGGGAATACTCAGGCCTCGGCATGAAAACAAGTTTAGGGATGGGAGGTTTAGAACTTGAAGAAAGAAAAGATTGATTTAGTTTACGGATCGCTTTTGCACGCTGTCGGCAAGGTGATCCAACGTTCAACTGATGATGAAAGAGACTTCGGAACCATTGGAGCTGAATGGTTTAGGCGTTTTTCGGATAATGAAAAAATAGCCCAGCAGATAGCTCAGGCGACTTCTAGTGATGTGACGACGGATTTAGCTCCTGATAGTTTGGTCTATATTACGTCAGCTGCTGCAAAGATTGCTTCTGGTCTAAAAGGGGCAGCAGAGACTCAGGAAGGAAAAGAAGATTTCCTAACCAAACAATCGGATATCTTCAATGTATTTTCAGATATCCCTAGTCAGCGTTATCTTGATGCGCGGCCATTAGAGCTTGCTGGAGAGGCAAACTTTGCTAGGGAATCGGACGAGTCGTCTAGTCCATCAGACTATCCTTTGTTAGTGGAGATATTGGAGAAAGAGTTTGAGCGGTTTGACTTTAGTCAATCGCAGATAGATTCTCTATTAAATCTCTTTGAATCTACTCTTTCCTATGTCCCTGCTTCGACTAAGATGAAGGAATTATCGGATATTTCCCTAGCAACCTATAGCCGTTTGACAGCCGGCTTTGCTCTTGCTATAGCAGATTATTTAGCGGAAAAGAACTATCTAGACTATGAGAAGGTCCTGGTGCAGGATATAGAGAACTTTTATGATCAGAAAGCTTTTTTGTTAGCCAGTTTTGACCTATCAGGGATTCAGGACTTTATCTACAATATCGCAACAGCTGGGGCAGCCAAGCAATTAAAAGCCCGTTCCTTGTATCTAGATTTTATGGGGGAACATATAGCCGATAGTTTACTGGAGAAGTTAGAGCTGACAAGAGCTAATCTCCTTTACGTCGGTGGTGGGCATGCCTACTTTATCCTTCCGAATACCGAAAAAACTAGAGAAACCTTGGCTAGCTTTGAAGCAGAATTCAATCGGTTTTTGGTCAAACATTTCCAGACGGGCTTGTATGTCGCCTTTGGTTGGAGTCCATTTTCTGCCAATGATATGACCACTACACTGGCCAACTATCGAAAAGTCTATCAAACCACCAGTCGCATGATCTCCCAAAAGAAAATTTCTCGCTATGATGCCAAAACTCTCCTTGAACTCAACCAAGGAGGAAAAAGTTCTCAGAGAGAATGTGCTATTTGCCACTCAGTCGAAAAGCTTACCAAGTATAAAGACCAAGAGGTCTGTCATATCTGTGCTGGTATGTATCGCTTTTCCAAGGAGATACAAGAGCAGTATTATCTTGTGACAAAAGAAAAAGGCCTCCCGATTGGACCAGGAGCCTATATTAGAGGTGTTTCAAAAGATGAGCTTGCTCAAGAGGAGTGGACTCGTGTATATGTCAAGAATAGCTATAGTACAGATATCCTAAAAGCAACCCATGTCTTTGTAGGAGATTACAAATATGCTGAGATTGATCAATATGCCAACTTATCTAAAGATAGTGAGTCTGGTCAAGGGATCAAGCGTCTAGCCGTTCTTCGTCTTGATGTGGATGATCTAGGGGCAGCCTTTATGGCTGGATTCTCTTATCAAGATGGTGGCAAGTATAATACTCTGGCTCGCTCAGCTACCTTCTCTAGAATTATGAGTCTCTTCTTTAAGGTCTATATCAACCAGTTTGCCAAAGAGAAAAAACTTTCGATCATCTATGCTGGTGGGGATGACGTATTTGCGATTGGTTCCTGGCAGGATGTTATTGAATTTACCGTTTGTCTCCGACAAAACTTTATCAAGTGGACAAATGGCAAATTAACCCTATCAGCAGGAATCGGCCTCTTTCCAGATAAAACTCCAGTTAGCCTCATGGCTGAAGAAACTGGTGATTTAGAGGGGGCTGCTAAGGACAACGATAAAGATAGTATTTCCCTTTTTGACAAATCCTATACCTTGAAGTTTGATCAGTTTATCGAGAATGTCTATAGAGGGAAACTTGAACAGATTCGTTATTACTTTAATAGTCAAGATGAGCGTGGAAAGAGCTTTGTTTACAAACTGATGGAGCTCCTTCGCAATTACGATCGGATGAATATTGCTCGTTTAGCTTATTATTTAACTCGATTGGAAGACCATACATCTAAAGACAAAAAAGAAGAGTTTAGAACCTTCAAAGATTTATTCTTTTCTTGGTATACAGGTAGCGAATCTGAACGTAAAGAAGCAGAGTTGGCTTTACTTCTCTATGTTTATGAGATTAGAAAGGATTCATAGATGGCAATTTTAACAGATGATAATTACGTAGATAAGGCAGAGAATGTTATTAAATCATTGAGTCGAAACACTAGAGACTCTAGGAACCCTGAAGCATTCTTTTTGACAACTAGCAAAATTAGAAACCTACTAAGCTTGACGAGTACCCTCTTTGATGAAAGCAAGGTTAGAGAGTATAAGGATTTGGCTGACAAAATTGCTTATTTGAGAGTGCAGTTTGTTTATCAATCGGGCCGAGAAATAGCGGTTAAAGACTTGGTGAAAAAGTCTGAAATTCTAGATATTCTAAAAGAAATCAACAATAAGGAAAGTCTCCAACGTTTTTGTCGCTATATGGAAGCACTAGTAGCCTATTTCAAGTTTTATGGAGGAAAAGATTAATGGCATTTGCAAAAATTAAAGTAACAGCACAAATTC
This sequence comes from Streptococcus sp. SCPM-O-B-15294 (M123), assembly GCF_058200455.1. Lineage (NCBI taxonomy): Bacteria > Bacillati > Bacillota > Bacilli > Lactobacillales > Streptococcaceae > Streptococcus > Streptococcus sp. SCPM-O-B-15294 (M123). The sequence continues at coordinate 122,212 of NZ_JBYQGU010000002.1, forward strand.
GTCTAGAGACAGGACTTCATATTGGAACAAGCAACGCTTTTGCGGCGATTGGTGCTACAGACTCACCTGTGATTAAAGATCCAATTACGAACTTACCCATTATTCCAGGGTCAAGTTTAAAGGGGAAGATGCGCAGTCTTCTTTCAAAAGTTCATAATGAACGACTGGCTAAGAAACCAGGAGAAGATGGAGAAATTTTAAGTCGCCTCTTTGGGAACAGTTCAGATGATCGCTATAAAATGGGACGACTCATTTTCAGAGATGCCTTCTTTGTTAACAAGGATGAGCTAGATGCATTGGGTGTCAAGAGTTATACAGAAGTTAAATTTGAAAACACTATTGACCGTATCACTGCTGAAGCAAATCCAAGACAAATTGAACGTGCCATCCGAGACAGTGTCTTTGGATTTGAGCTGATCTATGAGGTGACAGACAAGAGTCAAGCTCAAGTAGAAGAAGACTTTAAAGTGATTCTTGATGGATTAAAACTGTTGGAACTTGATTATTTAGGTGGTTCAGGCTCTCGTGGATATGGTAAAGTTGTTTTTGAGGATCTTAAAGCAAATACAGTTTTCGGAAACTATGATGTTAGTAGATTGAATGAACTTTTAACTACGGAGGTCTAGTATGACCTATAAGATGTATATTATGAACTTCCATACTGCTCACTTTGGAGCGGGAACGCTCGATAGTTCAAAAATGACATTTTCGGCAGACCGCTTATTTTCTGCCTTAGCTATTGAGGCGAAAAAAATGGGGAAAATGGAGGAATTCGTGTCAATGGCGGGTCAAGATGAATTTGCTTTGACTGATGCCTTTCCTTATCTGTCAGGTCCATTTTTACCTAAGCCGATAGGATTTCCAAAGTTTGAACAGCCAGACTTAACAACGGATGTCAAGGAAGTAAGACGTCAAGCAAAAATGGCAAAGAAACTTCAGTTTATCCCTTTGGATAATTTTGATTCTTATGTAAATGGAACGCTTTTTAAAGATGAAGAACACGTAGTAACAAATATTGTCACAAAAAATCAACCTCATGTGGATGGGGCTCTTTATCAAGTTTCTACTGTTAGATTTAGAGATGACTCTTCACTTTATGTGATTGCAAACGAGTCTGAGCTCTTGAATGAACTCATGACAAGCTTGCAGTATACAGGAATTGGTGGGAAGCGTTCCAGTGGCTATGGACAATTTGATTTGACTATATTAGATTTACCAGATGGCTTCAAAAATCGTCTTACCAAGGTCCATCAAGGACCTGTCATGACTTTGACAACTTCACTACCGGTTGAACATGATCTTAAAAATACAATGGAAGCTAGTTCTTATTTACTAAGTAAATCAAGTGGTTTTGCTTTTAGTACAGAAACCAATGAAAATTACCGTAAGCAGGATTTATATAAGTTTGCTTCTGGCTCTACTTTCTCTGAAACCTTTACAGGACAGATTGTGGATGTAAGACCTCTTGATTTCCCACATGAAGTATTAAATTATGCTAAACCACTATTTTTCAAGATGGAGGGAGAAAGATGAAAACAGAATATAGAACTTTTCAATTCAGCCTTCTTTCTATGGCTCCTATCCATATTGGCAGTGGTGATAAGTACACTTCTCGTGAATTTATATATGAAAATGGGTACTTTTATTTCCCTGATATGGGTAAGTTTTATAATCGAATGGTGGAGAAAGGATATGATCAGAAGTTTGAGCGCTTCTTACAAGAGAGAAAGCCAAGAGCAAGTAATAATCGTTTGATTTCCTTTTTACTGGATAACCGTATTTCTGACCGTGATTTTGGTGGTTATAGGATTAAAGAGACAGGTTTGGAAACTGAAGAGAATGATAATGATTCCAAATTAGGTGCTATTAATGAAGTAGTAAAGTTTATGAGAGACCCGTTTGGGACTCCATATATTCCTGGAAGTTCATTAAAGGGTGCTATTCGAACTATTCTAATGAATACAAATCCTGACTGGAACAATAAAAAGGTGGTTGATACTCGTGGTAAACGTCCTAAGGAAAATAAAAATATGATTTCCTGGGGAGCTAAGAAGGGTAAAGAATTCAATGACTTATTTAATGCCATTCGTGTTAGTGATAGCAAACCATTTAGTAATGAGAGTCTTATTTTAGTTCAAAAATGGGACTGCTCAGCTAAATCGCTAAAAGTAAAACCTTTACCTCTATACCGAGAAGCTATTGCTCCTTTGACTAAAGTAGAGTTTACAATTACCACAACGACAGCAGAAGCGGCAACTTTAATTGAAAAACTTGAAGATAAGGCACTAGAGTTTTATAAGGGTTATAAAAACTTTTTCCTAAAAGATTTTCCGGAAGATAAGATCCAAGATAATATTGACTATCCTATATACTTGGGTGCTGGTAGTGGAGCTTGGACAAAAACAATTTTTAAACAAGCAAATGGAATCATACAAGACCGCCACAAGAAACCGGTCCAAACTAAGATGAAGGGTAAAGGTGTGTTAAAGCTTACAAAAGCCCCTATCCTAAAGCAAGATGACTCTGTTCAGCCTTCCAAATTAATAAAAAATGATGAATCCTTCTATGAAATGGGCAAGGCAAACTTTATGATTAAGGAGATTACTAAATGAAGGTTTTGATTTCAGCAGTGGGGAATACGGATCCAATCCGGAATTTTCACGATGGAGCCTTAGTTCATATTGCGAGGAAATACCGTCCGGATAAGATTATTATTGTTTTTTCTGAGGAACTGATTCGTAAGAAAGATGATATTGAGAAAGTAATTCGTTCTATTGATAGTCAATACGTCCCAGAGATTGTATACCATGAGCCAATCATTTTAAACAATGAAGTACATATTTTTGATACCATGTTTGATCAATTTGATGCTATTATACAAAAGTATTACACAAAAGAAGACGAATTTATTCTTAATCTTTCAAGTGGAACTCCTCAAATAAAATCAGCTTTGTTTGTTCTTAATAGACTAAGTGAAATCAATGTCAAGGCAGTACAAGTTCCAAGTCCTGAAAAAAAATCGAACGCTGGAGTTGGGCATGATGATTCAGAAGATATTGATACACTAATTGATACAAATATAGATAATAAGCGGGACTTTGTCGATCGAACTATTGAAGATACTTCAGATAAATTTAAGCAAGGCTTAATGAAAAAAACTTTACGTGATTTTATTAAGAAATATGATTATAAAGCCAGTTTAGAGCTAGCAAATCAATTGCCTGACTTCCCTGGTTTGAAAGAATGTCGCAAGAAGTTACAAGATATTGTGGATTCATTAGATAGGCAAGCTGTACCTCAACTCCTTCAAAAGAAAAAATGGAGTGAAGAACAGAAAAAAGTATTAAATGCCTATTTGACTATTGATTTACAAAAAGAACGTGGTAATTTTAGTGAAGGCCTGATTAGAATTAAAAACCTTACAGAGTTTATCTTAGAAGACTATATCGAAAATTGTTATCCAGGATTTCTGGATAATTACGTGAATGAATCGGAGAAATATTACCTTGGAATTTGGGATTATCGTAAGATATTAAAAGAAAAGAATGAGTGGAATCAATACAAAAAAATCAAATCGGTTATTAGCATGAATTCAACTCGAAATACTGTAGCTCACAAATTGGATCCATTAGATTCTGAGGAATTAAAACAGTTAGGTCCTGTTCTAAAAACCTTAAAAGGGCTAATCAAGGAACAGTATCAACTCACTGAGAAGGATTTTAATTTTTACAAGGATGTTAATAAGGAATTATTAGAATTACTGAAATAATGAGAGGTAGAATATCTTGGAAATTTTAATTTCAGCAGTTGGAACGACAGATCCGATAAGCAATAATCGAGATGCAGCTTTATTACATATTGCTCGAACTTACAGACCCGAACAGATTGTTTTGGTTTATAGTGAGGAAATGTTAGTAAAAAAAGATCTTGTTGAGAAAGCATTATATTCAATAGAGGGGTATCATCCTAAAGTGGTTATTGAACCAATCATATTAAAAAATGATGAAGTCTATCTATTTGATAAAATGTATGAAGTGATGGGACAGATTATCGAAAAATATTCTGGGACAGATGATCAATTGATCTTAAATCTATCTTCAGGAACACCTCAAATTATTTCGGCTTTATTTGCCTTAAATCGAATTAATGATTACAATACGCAAGCCATACAGGTTGCAACTCCAAACAAATCAGCAAATAGAAAGTATGAACCACTTTCAAGTGAAGACGAACAAAGGTTATTTGATGACAATAAGGATAGCCAAAAAGATTACGAAAATCGCACAATCAAGGATGAAGCCGAGAAGTTCAGTCATTCATTGTTAAAACGTCATTTGCGAAGTTTACTGGCATCTTATGATTACCAAGCTGCTGAAAAAATTATCAATCAAAAGCAGTATCATGCTTTACTGCCCAAAAAAGACTTATCTCGGTTACGAAATCTACTAAATGATTTTGTAAAAGTCTTTAAAAATCAAGGTCTACTTTCAGAAATTCAGAACTACCCCCTTTCAGATATTAAAAAGAAGGCTCTCAATTACTTTTTAATGATTGAAGTTCTGAAAGAAAGAGGACAAGTAGCAGATGTTTTAATTAAGTCCAAATCATTTGTTGAATTTATCCTTGAAGAAAAAATCAAGGAGGAGCACCCTGGTTTAATCAAATTTGAAGGGAGCCTGCCGAAATTAAATGAAGAATACGAAGATTTTGAAAATCTTCTACTTTATTTAGATTCTGAATTTAAACAAATGAGAGATTTGAAAGAAGTCGAGGAAATTATTTATCCTTATCAGTCTACTTTAAATCTATTGTCCTACACGAATATCTTAAGCTATTATCAAGCGTCTCCAGATTTATTGAAGTCACTATCAGTGATTACGAATTTAAATGGAGAGCGAAATAAGGTGGCTCATGGATTGTCAGAAATTGATAGTCGATTAATAAGTCGGAAAAAAATGAATGAAGTAATTGCAGCATTACGCAATATTTTGCAGGATAGTTTTGAGATTGATAATAGATATTTTAATTATTACCAAGAAAAAAACGAAGAAATGCTCACATTGCTTCGAAAATAATAAATATCAGAATTACTTGCTAGGTGTGATTTTTACGATCCTCACAAGCTCTAAGCTATCATTTCCCAAAAATGATCAACAAAAAAACCTTTCCATTTGGAAAGGTTTTTGTCTTATAGGCCGTAGTTATAATCGTCATCCTGCATGGCTTCAACTTCACCGAGGAGGTAACCATTTCCGACTTGTGAGAAGAAGTCGTGGTTGGATGTTCCGGTTGAGATTCCGTTCATGACGATTGGGTTGACATCATCTGCTGAGTCAGGGAAGAGCGGATCTTGACCCAAGTTCATAAGGGCTTTATTGGCGTTGTAGCGAAGGAAGGTCTTGACTTCCTCTGTCCAGCCTACACCGTCATAGAGGCTCTCTGTGTAGCCTTCTTCATTTTCATAGAGGGTGTAGAGCAGGTCGTACATCCATTCTTTGAGTTTTTCTTGTTCGTCTTCTGGTAACTCGTTAAATCCAAGTTGGAATTTGTAGCCGATATAGGTTCCGTGAACAGATTCGTCCCGAATGATCAACTTGATAATCTCAGCTACGTTGGCCAACTTGTTGTTTCCAAGATAGTAGAGTGGTGTGAAGAAACCAGAGTAGAAGAGGAAGGTTTCAAGGAAGACGCTGGCTACCTTCTTTTCAAGGGGAGTCCCATTGAGGTAGATTTCATTGATGATTTCTGCCTTCTTCTGAAGGAAAGGATTGGTATTGGTCCATTCGAAAATCTCTTCGATTTCTGACTTGGTATTCAAGGTAGAAAAGATAGAAGAGTAAGACTTAGCGTGGACAGATTCCATAAATTGGATGTTGTTAAAGACAGCTTCTTCGTGGGGAGTGCGAATATCTGCACGAAGAGCTTGCACACCAGTTTCGGACTGCATGGTATCCAAGAGTGTCAATCCACCAAAGACTTTACCAACCAAGTCTTTTTCTTTGTGAGATAATTTTCTCCAGTCATCCAAGTCGTTTGACAAAGGAATACGTGTATCCAACCAAAATTGTTCGGTTAGCTTTTCCCAAGTAGATTTATCGATGACATCCTCGATGGCATTCCAGTTAATGGCTTTGTAGTAAGTTTCCATTTGAAATCTCTTTCTTTTTCTAATTCATTCGATCATACAATCATTATTATTCTATCACAATTGTTAGAATATCGCACAAAAAGTCGGCGAACCGACTTTTTGGTAGCAATGGATCAGAGTGTCTTAGATGACACAGCTTTCACATTGGTTTGCGCCAACTTCTCCACCATCATCGGTAAAGGTACGGACGTAGTAGATAGACTTGATACCTTTGTTAAAGGCATAGTTGCGAAGGATAGACAAGTCACGAGTGGTTTGTTTGTTTTCAGATTTCCATTCGTAAAGGCCTTTTGGAATGTCACTGCGCATGAAGAGAGTGAGTGAAAGTCCTTGGTCTACATGCTCAGTTGCGGCAGCATAGACATCGATGACTTTGCGCATATCCATGTCGTAGGCAGAAGTGTAGTAAGGAATGGTATCTGTTGACAATCCAGCCGCAGGGTAGTAGATCTTCCCGATTTTCTTTTCTTGGCGTTCTTCAATCCGTTGTGTGATTGGGTGGATAGAAGCAGATACGTCATTGATGTAGCTGATAGATCCATTTGGTGCAACAGCCAAGCGGTTTTGGTGGTAAAGACCATCTGCTTTGACCTTATCACGAAGTTCAGCCCAGTCTTCTGCACTAGGAATAAAGATATCTTTAAAGAGTTCTTTGACGCGATCAGATTTTGGTACAAATTCTCCGGTTGTGTACTTATCAAAGTAGCTACCGTTGGCGTAGTCTGATTTTTCAAAGTTGTGGAAGGTAATACCCCGTTCACGCGCGATGTTGTTTGATTCTACGAGAGTCCAGTAGTTCATGAGCATGAAGTAGATGCTAGTGAACTCGACAGACTCAGGTGATCCATACTCGATCAATTGTTGGGCAAGGTAGCTATGTAGTCCCATAGCACCAAGACCAAAGGTATGCGCTTGGCTATTTCCGTGGTCGATAGTAGGAACAGCGACGATATGAGAACTATCGGTAACGAAGGTCAAGGCACGAACCATGGCACGAATGGAACGTCCAAAATCAGGTGAAGTCATCATGTTGACTACGTTGGTTGAACCAAGGTTACAGGAGACATCAGTCCCCATTTTAATGAATTCTTGGGCATCGTTGATCAAGCTTGGCTCTTGAACCTGGAGGATCTCTGAACACAAGTTACTCATGATGATCTTTCCATCGACTGGGTTTGCCCGGTTAGCAGTATCGATGTTGACTACATAAGGGTAACCAGATTCTTGTTGCAATTTAGAAATTTCAGTTTCCAAATCACGGGCCTTAATTTTTGTCTTGCGGATATTTGGATTAGCAACCAACTCATCGTATTTTTCAGTGATGTCGATGTAGTTGAATGGCACTCCATATTCACGCTCTACAGAGTAAGGGCTGAAGAGATACATTTCTTCATTCTTACGAGCCAACTCGTAGAACTTGTCTGGCACGACGACCCCAAGTGAAAGAGTCTTAACCCGAACTTTTTCATCGGCGTTTTCTTTCTTAGTAGAAAGGAAGGCAATGATGTCTGGGTGGAAGACGTTAAGGTACACAACCCCAGCCCCTTGGCGTTGTCCCAATTGGTTCGAGTAAGAGAAGCTATCTTCAAACAGTTTCATAACAGGTACGACCCCAGAAGCAGCTCCTTCATAGCCCTTGATCGGTGCTCCAGCTTCACGAAGGTTGCTGAGGGAGATTCCAACCCCACCACCGATACGTGAAAGTTGAAGAGCTGAGTTGATAGAGCGCCCGATCGCATTCATGTCATCGGTTACTTGGATCAAGAAACAGGAGACCAATTCTCCACGACGGGCACGTCCAGCATTCAAGAAAGAAGGAGTAGCTGGTTGGTAGCGTTGGTGGATGATTTCGTTTGCGATATCTTTGGCAATGTCTTCATTTCCATCCGCGAAATAGAGGGCATTGAAGAAGACGCGGTCTTCCATGCTTTCGAGATAGTATTCTCCATCATTTGTTTTCAGAGCGTACTGGTTATAGAATTTATAGGCAGCCATGAAGGACTTGAATTGGAAGTTTTGATCTTTGATAAATTGGGCCAATTCTTCCAAAAATTCAGGACGGTACTTCTGAATGAAGGCTGTTTCGATATAGTTGTGTTCAATAAGGTAGTTGATTTTATCCGTTATTGAATCAAAGGCCATGGTATTTGGCACAACATTTTCTTTGAAGAAAGCATCCAAGGCTTCTTTATCTTTATGAAGCATGATTTGACCGTTAACTGGACGGTTGATTTCATTATTAAGACGGAAGTAGGTTACGTCTTCAAGTGATTTTAATCCCATAATGTTCCTTTTTCTAATTCAAAAACAAAGGGGAGGCAAGCTCCCCTGTACAAGTAAAAGGGCCAGGGGAACACCGTAGTCGAGAACTACAGTAATCCATTCCCTAGACCAATCAGATCCTGTTTGATAATGTTAAGATAATTTCTTGAGCTTAGCTGGTTGGAAGCCAGAGAAGACTTCATCTGCTGTTTGGATAACTGGCGCAGCATTGAAACCAAGGTTCTTCACATGGTCCACAAACTCAGGTTGCTCATCTAGATTAATTTCACGGTATTCAACGTGATTGGTATCTAAAAAACGTTTGGTCATTTTACATTGAACGCAATTATTTTTTGAATAAATTGTCACCATAATGTGATCTAACTCCTCTAAATTCATAAATCTGTATCTAGTATAAACAAAAGGTTTTTTCTTGTCAAGAGTTTTAACTAAATATTGTGCACATAAATAAACTATTCCGAATGATACCACAACATGTAGTATTGTAAGAATTAGTGAAAATTAAGGAAAACGTGATAAAATATAGGTTTTTTAAGTCAAAGTAATTTAGTCGTTTTTCCTAAAATTCTATATACTGTGTCTATGAAACCAATTCTACTTATTTAAATAGAAGAAAGTAACAAAAGCAGATCAAAAGAAGAGAAAAATGAGTGCTTCTTGTAAGTATTTTCAGTAAGTGTGTGATAAAAATCTTGAAAAATAATGAAGAAGATGATATAATAGCAAATTGTAAGGGTTATCACAGATAACTCAAAAACTAATTTTAAAAGGAGAGTCAAACTATGGCTTCTAAAGATTTCCACATCGTGGCAGAAACAGGTATCCACGCACGTCCAGCAACTTTGTTGGTTCAAACTGCTAGCAAATTTGCTTCAGATATTACTCTTGAATACAAAGGTAAATCAGTTAACTTGAAATCAATCATGGGTGTTATGAGCCTTGGTGTTGGTCAAGGAGCTGACGTTGTAATCTCAGCTGAAGGTGCTGACGCTGATGATGCTCTTGCAGCAATCGCTGAAACAATGGAAAAAGAAGGATTGGCATAAACATGACAGAAATGCTTAAAGGAATTGCAGCATCTGATGGTGTTGCTGTTGCTAAGGCATATCTACTTGTTCAACCCGACTTGTCATTTGAAACAATCTCAGTTGAAGATACAAATGCAGAAGAAGCTCGTTTGGATGTAGCTCTAGAAGCTTCACAGAACGAGCTTTCTCTTATTCGGGAGAATGCAGTAGCGAGCCTTGGTGAGGAAGCGGCACAAGTATTTGATGCTCACATGATGGTTCTTTCTGACCCTGAAATGGTTGGTCAGATCAAGGAAACAATTCGCACGAAGAAGGTGAATGCTGAGGCTGGTTTAAAAGAAGTCACAGACATGTTTATCACCATCTTTGAAGGAATGGAAGATAACCCATACATGCAAGAACGTGCAGCAGATATTCGCGACGTGACCAAACGTGTTCTTGCAAACTTGCTTGGTAAGAAATTGCCAAACCCAGCAACTATCAATGAAGAAGCAATCGTGGTTGCGCATGACTTGACTCCATCCGATACTGCTCAATTGAACAAACAGTTCGTTAAAGCCTTTGTTACAAACATTGGTGGACGTACAAGTCACTCAGCGATCATGGCGCGTACACTTGAAATTGCAGCGGTTCTTGGTACAAACAACATTACCGATCTTGTAAAAGATGGTGATGTGTTGGCTGTATCTGGAATCACTGGTGAAGTAGTCATCAACCCAAGTGAAGAACAAATCGCTGAATTTAAAGCAGCTGGTGAAGCTTACGCTAAACAAAAAGCTGAATGGGCTCTTTTGAAAGATGCCAAAACTGTTACTGCAGATGGCAAACACTTCGAGTTGGCAGCTAACATCGGTACACCTAAAGACGTTGAAGGTGTGAACGAAAATGGTGCTGAAGCTGTTGGTCTCTACCGTACAGAATTCTTGTACATGGATTCTCAAGACTTCCCAACTGAAGATGATCAATACGAAGCATACAAAGCAGTTCTTGAAGGTATGAACGGTAAACCTGTTGTCGTTCGTACAATGGATATCGGTGGGGATAAAGAACTTCCTTACTTCGATCTTCCTAAAGAAATGAACCCATTCTTGGGTTACCGTGCTTTGCGTATCTCTATCTCTGAAACTGGTAACCAAATGTTCCGTACACAATTGCGTGCTTTGCTTCGTGCATCTGTTCACGGTAAATTGCGGATCATGTTCCCAATGGTTGCTTTGTTGACAGAGTTCCGTACTGCTAAAGGTATTCTGGAAGAAGAAAAAGCGAAATTGGTTGCTGAAGGTGTTGCCGTTGCTGACGACATCGAAGTAGGGATCATGATTGAAATCCCAGCTGCAGCGATGTTGGCTGACCAATTTGCCAAAGAAGTTGATTTCTTCTCAATTGGTACAAACGACTTAATCCAATACACAATGGCTGCTGACCGTATGAACGAACAAGTTTCATACCTTTACCAACCATATAACCCATCGATCCTTCGTTTGATTAACAATGTGATCAAAGCAGCTCACGCTGAAGGTAAATGGGCTGGTATGTGTGGTGAGATGGCTGGTGACCAAACTGCTGTTCCACTTCTTGTCGGAATGGGCTTGGATGAGTTCTCAATGTCAGCTACATCTGTCCTTCGTACACGTAGCTTGATGAAGAAACTTGACACAGCTAAAATGGAAGAATACGCTAATCGTGCGCTTACTGAATGTTCAACAATGGAAGAAGTGCTTGAACTTTCAAAAGAATATGTGAACGTAGACTAATTGATGCAAAAATCTGATAAAAGTTATCACCTTGGAAGAGGCGGTAGCTTTTTTATTTTACCCCTCTATTTGTATCTTTAAATGAAGTAGCTGAACAAAAATGGTGTAGGTGTCGCTATATCAAAACAAAAAATCTAAATTTTCTAAAAATTTTCGGAAATAGCTTTAATTACGATTATTTTTATAGTATAATGTTAGAAAGATAGTTTGAAAGGTGAACAATTCTGAATCTATTTTAGGAAATTTCAGGGAGATAATGGAAGTTTCAAATTATTTTCATAAATTTTCATCGTATTATTCAAGAAAAAATCTTGAATATTTCAACTATTTATAGTAGAATAATACTAATAGGAAGCGCTTACATAAAAGCGAGAGAGGTGAGTGAATGGATACGAAACAAGCATTGTATACATTTGGAACCGGGGAGAACTTTCATCTTCAACATTATCTAGGGGCTCATAAAGAGCAAGTAGATGGTGTAGAGGGGTATAGTTTCCGTGTATGGGCTCCAAATGCTCAGGCAGTACACTTGGTAGGTGATTTCACCCAATGGGAAGAAAATGAAATTCCTATGGTAAGAAACGAAGCTGGTGTTTGGGAAGTTTTTACAACTGCACCTCAAGTTGGCGATATCTATAAGTTCCATGTTATAAGACAAAATGGTCACCGCTTGATGAAGGTGGATCCTTTAGCAGTTCGCATGGAAAAACGTCCGGGGACTGGAGCGGTGATTACTGATATTCCAGAGCGGAAATGGAAAGATGGACTCTGGATGGCCAGACGGAGAAAGCTTGGCTTTAGATCTCGTCCAGTAAATATCTATGAAGTTCACGCAGGTTCTTGGAAACGCAATGAAGATGGAAGCCCTTATTCATTTGCTCAGTTGAAGGAAGACTTGATTCCTTACTTGGTAAAAATGAACTATACCCATGTGGAGTTCATGCCGGTGATGGCTCACCCGCTTGGGCTTAGTTGGGGCTACCAATTGATGGGTTACTTTGCCTTAGAGCATACCTATGGAACACCGGAAGAGTTTCAAGATTTCGTGGAAGCTTGTCACTTGAATAACATCGGGGTGATTGTGGACTGGGTGCCGGGACACTTTACCATCAATGATGATGCCCTGGCTTATTACGATGGAACACCTACTTTTGAATACCAAGACCATCATCGTGCCCACAACTATGGCTGGGGAGCTTTGAACTTCGACCTAGGGAAAAACCAGGTCCAATCCTTCCTCATCTCTAGCGTGAAGTTCTGGATTGAGTTTTATCATTTGGATGGAATTCGGGTCGATGCGGTCAGCAACATGCTTTACTTAGACTATGATAGTGGACCATGGACACCAAATATTGATGGTGGAAATCTCAACTATGAGGGGATCCATTTCCTTAAGCGGATGAATGCTGTGATTAAATCAGAACATCCGGATGTCATCATGGTAGCGGAGGAAAGTTCATCTGGCACCAAGATTACTGGTCCAGAAGAGTATGGTGGTTTAGGATTTGACTACAAGTGGAATATGGGTTGGATGAATGATATCCTTCGCTTCTACGAGGAAGATCCTATTTATCGGAAATTTGATTTTAACTTGGTGACCTTTAGCTTTATGTATGCTTTCTCTGAAAACTTCTTGTTGCCATTCTCTCACGATGAAGTGGTTCACGGGAAGAAGAGTCTCATGCATAAGATGTGGGGGGATCGCTACAACCAGTTCGCTGGCTTGCGAAACCTCTTGACCTATCAGATTTGTCACCCAGGTAAGAAATTGCTCTTCATGGGTTCAGAGTTCGGCCAATTCTTAGAATGGAAGTCTGAAGAACAGCTAGAATGGTCCAATCTGGATGATGAGATGAACCGCAAGATGCAAGAGTTTACTTCACAGCTCAATCAATTCTACAAAGACAACAAGATGCTCTGGGAAATTGATGATAGCTATGATGGTATTGAGATTATTGATGCAGATAACCGAGATCAAAGTGTCTTGACCTTTACTCGTAAGGATAAAAAAGGAAATCATCTGCTTTGTATCTTTAATATGGCACCAGTAGAGCGCAAGGACTTTACAGTCGGCGTCCCTGTTGCTGGGGTCTATGAAGAAATTTGGAATACAGAATTAGAGAAATGGGGAGGTGTCTGGAAAGAGCACAACCAGGAAGTGAAGACTCAAGAGGGACTATGGAAAGATTATCCACAAACCTTGACCTTCACCTTACCGGCTCTTGGAGCTAGTGTATGGAAAGTGAAACGAAAACTTCGTTCCAATGTGTCTAAAACAAAAAAATAGTTGTTGGTGATCTACTGATCGCAGTCTATGATCCCATTCCTAACTCTGTAGAAGAGGGTGTAGCGCCTCTCTTCGGAAGTGGGAAGAAGGTCTCGTCAATCCAAAAAGGAGTAATCAATGAAGAATGAAATGCTAGCTCTGATCCTTGCTGGTGGGCAAGGAACTCGCCTTGGAAAACTCACTCAAAGCATTGCCAAACCTGCAGTGCAGTTTGGGGGACGTTATCGTATTATTGACTTTGCCTTATCCAACTGTGCCAACTCAGGTATCCACAATGTTGGCGTGATTACTCAGTATCAACCACTTGCCTTAAACAATCATATCGGAAATGGTTCCAGTTGGGGTCTTGATGGCATTAATACTGGGGTTTCTATCCTTCAACCTTATTCTGCAAGTGAAGGAAATCGTTGGTTTGAAGGAACAAGTCATGCGATTTTCCAAAATATCGACTACATCGATAGCATCAATCCAGAGTACGTGTTGATTCTTTCTGGAGACCATATCTACAAGATGGACTACGACGAAATGCTTCAGTCTCACAAGGATCACAATGCCAGCCTCACAGTAGCTGTATTGGATGTACCTTTAAAAGAAGCTAGCCGTTTCGGAATTATGAATACGGATGCCAACAATCGAATTGTCGAATTCGAAGAAAAACCTGCAGAGCCAAAATCAACAAAAGCTTCTATGGGAATTTATATCTTTGACTGGTCTCGTCTTCGCAACATGCTAGTGGCTGCAGAGAAGAGTGACATCGATATGTCTGACTTTGGTAAAAACGTTATTCCAACTTACCTTGAATCTGGAGAAAGCGTCTATGCTTATGAATTCAAGGGCTATTGGAAAGACGTAGGGACTATTGAATCTCTCTGGGAAGCGAATATGGAATACATTGATCCAAACAATGCCTTGGATAGCCGTGATCGTCACTGGAAGATCTATTCTCGTAACTTGATTTCACCTCCAAACTCCTTTGGCAAACATGCCCATATTGAAGATTCCTTGGTGGTGGATGGGTGCTTGGTAGACGGAACAGTAAAACATTCTATTTTGTCTACGGAAGCACAAGTTCGTAAAGGTGCAGTCGTTGAAGATTCTGTCGTCATGAGTGGTGCCATTATCGGACAAGGTGCCGTGATTAAACGTGCTATTATCGGTGAAGGAGCAGTTGTTTCAGAAGGTGTTGTCATCGATGGAACGGAAGAAGTACAAGTCGTTGGATATAACGAAAAAGTGGGGGTAGCAACAGATGAAGATTGATAAGTATTCAGCCATTTTAGGAAACACAGTAGGCTTCCATGATATGTCGTCATTGACAGATCATCGTCCTGTTGCCAGTCTGCCATTTGATGGGAAATATCGCTTGATTGACTTCCCGCTTTCTAGCCTCGCTAATGCAGGGATTCGTAGTGTATTTGGTATCTTCCAGCAAGAAAATATCAGTTCCGTCTTTGACCATATTCGCTCTGGTCGTGAGTGGGGCTTGTCAACTCTCTTGAGTCACTACTATCTTGGTATCTACAACACTCCAGTGGAAAGTTCAAACGTTGGCAAAGAATACTACGAGCAACTCTTGACCTATTTGAAACGCTCTGGTTCGAACCAGACAGTCGCTCTGAACTGTGATATCTTAGTAAACATCGATTTGAACCAAGTCTTCCACTTGCACAATACCGTTGACAGACCAATCACAGTGGTCTACAAGAAAATGAATCAACGAGATATCTCGGAAGTAAATGCCATCTTAGATATTGATGAGACAGATCATGTGACTGGTCAAAAATTGTTTGAAGGTCAAGATCCAGAAGCTCTCTACAATATGTCAACAGATATCTTTATCGTGGATACTCCTTGGTTGATTGAAAAATTGGAGCAAGAGGTTCACAAAGAACATCCAGAAAAATTGCGTTATATCCTACGTGATTTAGCGGTTGAATATGGAGCATTCGCATTCGAATACACTGGCTATATTGCCAATATTCACTCTGTTGAATCCTACTACCGCGCTAATCTTGACATGTTGGAAACTCAGAAATTCATGTCACTCTTCTCCCCAAATCAAAAGATTTATACTAAGGTGAAAAACGAAGAGCCAACTTACTATGCGGCTGGTTCGCAAATCAAGAATTCGCAATTTGCCTCAGGAAGCATTGTCGAAGCTTTGGTACATGATTCTGTTATTTCTCGTCGTGTTCATCTCCATAAGGGGGCAGAAATTCGTAGCAGTCTCTTGTTCCCAGGTGTTGTTGTCCATGAGGGAGCAGTCGTAGAGCATGCGATTCTTGACAAGGGTGTCGTAGTTGAAACTGGCGTTACCATTCGTGGAACCAAAGAGGCACCTCTTGTGATTAAAAAAGGTGCTGTGATTACAGAGGATATTGGATAATGAAATTATTGTTTGTTGCAGCTGAAGGAGCTCCTTTCTCAAAAACAGGGGGCTTGGGAGATGTCATTGGAGCACTCCCTAAATCCTTGGCTAAAAAAGGCCATGATGTTCGTGTCGTCCTCCCCTACTACGACATGGTAGAGGCGAAATTTGGCGACCAAGTTGAAGATGTGCTACACTTCGAGACCAGAGTGGGATGGAGAAGTGAATACGTTGGTGTGAAACGCATCTATCGTGATGGTGTCACCTTCTATTTTATTGATAACCAGAAATATTTCTTTAGAGGACATGTCTACGGAGATTTTGATGATGGCGAGCGCTTTGCCTACTTCCAATTGGCAACGCTGGAGATGATGGAACGAGTCGACTTCATTCCAGATATTATCCATGTTCATGATTATCATACCGCCATGATTCCTTTCCTTCTTAAGGAAAAATACCGTTGGATTCAAGCTTACAATGGTATTAAGTCTGTCTTGACCATCCATAATCTAGAGTTCCAAGGGCAGTTTGACCCAGGAATGCTGTGGGATTTATTTGGAGTTGGATTTGAACGCTATGAAGATGGGACCCTTCGTTGGAAGGATTGCTTGAACTGGATGAAGGCCGGGATCCTCTATGCTGATCGTGTGACCACTGTTTCACCAAGTTACGGTTATGAAATCATGACGGCTGAATATGGTTGCGGACTCGATCAAATCTTGCGGATGGAATCTGGTAAATTAACGGGGATTGTGAATGGAATCGATACAGACCTCTACAATCCTGAGACAGATCCCCTCTTGACCTATCATTTCAGTAAAGATGATTTATCAGGGAAAGCAGCAAGTAAGCGGGCTCTTCAGGAACGTGTCGGACTTCCAGTACGTGATGATGTTCCCTTGTTTGGGATTGTCTCTCGTTTGACCCGCCAAAAAGGCTTTGACGTGGTGGTTGAAGAACTCCACAACCTTCTACAAAAGGATATCCAAATCGTTCTTTTGGGTACAGGAGATCCTGGCTTTGAGCAAGCCTTTGCTTGGTTTGGTCAAGCTTATCCAGATAAACTTTCTGCTAACATCATGTTTGACGTGCAGTTGGCGCAAGAAATCTATGCTGCTTCGGATGTTTTCTTGATGCCAAGCCGATTTGAACCATGTGGACTTTCTCAAATGATGGCTATGCGCTACGGTACCTTGCCATTGGTTCACGAGGTAGGGGGACTGCGTGATACAGTGCAAGCCTATAATGTCATCGATGGCAGTGGTACTGGATTTAGCTTTAACAACCTATCTGGTTATTGGTTAAACTGGGCTGTTGATCAAGCTTTGACAGTCTATACTCATGATAAAAATGCTTGGTACGGTCTTCAAAGAGAAGCTATGAGCCGTGATTTCTCTTGGGATACGGCTAGTCAACACTATGCGGATCTCTATCAGTCCTTGTAAAATAAATCTCTAAAAACGCCTATTTCTAGGCGTTTTTTTGCTGCGAAGAAAGGAAGAGGCACTACTTAAATATAAGAAGTAAAAAAAGGGAAGAAATCTGAGTAAGATAAGTTGCTAAAAGCTGAGAAAAAAGATAAGATAGGTAAAGGTAAAAAATCACAGGAAGCTGGTTTAGGGAAAGCCCTGACCTTCTCCAAAAATAAATGAGACTTCCTATGATTTACAAATATTACTATGTAGGAAGTTATAGGATGAAACAAAGAAGACAAGCTTTTGAAAAGATTACCAAGTATTCGATTCGGAAATTATCCGTCGGAGTGGGTCCGGTTGCTATTGGAGCCCTTCTTTTTGCAGGGAGTGTATTAGGAGCGCCTTCTGTACAAGCTGATCAATTCACGGCAGAAGCGACAGTTCATATGGGGTATGTCACGGAAAATGAGTTGACCCCTGAGGAACAAGCGCAGGTGATTCGTGCTATTCCTGAAGAATATCAAAATGAAGATACCTTTTATTTGGTCTATAAGAAGAAAACACCTAGTCAAGGGATACTGCCACAAACAGGGACGACCGAATTGGCGATTGCTGGCCTTAGTTTAGCGACTGCCTCTTTAGCAGTTCTTTTGCTGTCCAAAAAACACCGCAAAAAAGTAATGGGACTCCTATTAATTGGTTCCATGGGGCAAAGTCTGCTCTTATCTATTGATGCCGCAGCCTTGCAAAATATTGAATTAGCAAGCTACAATCAAACTCTTTCAATTGCAAGCAGTAAAGAACTAGCCAATGGTGTCATTCCGATTGAAGGCTATGACTATGTTGGCTACCTTCGTTGTCCAGTTGATCCAAGAGCTACGGGCCAAGAACCTCATGTAAGAGTGGAAGAGAAGCCAGTATCCCAACCTGCAACAGAAGGAAAGACTCTATCTCAGGTAACACCTGAAGAGGGTCCTGCATTCCCTATAGTGGACAAGCCAAATGTTGAAGTTTCAACAGAAATTATTCCGTTTGAAACGGTAGAACAAGCAGATCCTACTTTAGCAAAAGGTCAAACAGCAGTTTTAAGAGCTGGACAAAATGGTGAACAGACTGTTTTTACAGAAGTAAGTACGGTAAATGGTCAGGAAGTTCGCAAGGTAGTTGAAAGCAAGGTTACTAAAGAAGCAGTTTCACAAATTCTTGCTGTCGGGACAAAAGAAGATGCCCAACCAAGTCCACAACCTGTCCCAGTGGTCATAGCAAAGGGAACTCAGGAAGAAGGTCATGTGGGTGAAGCTCCTGTTCAACCGGAGAACCCAGCCTATACAGGCCTAGTAGAAGCTAAGGGAACACAGGAAGAAGGCCATGTGGGTGAAGCTCCTGTTCAACCGGAGAATCCAGCCTATACAGGTGTGGTGGAAGCAAAAGGGACACAAGAAGAAGGTCATGTAGGCGAAGCTCCTATTCAACCGGAGAACCCAACCTATCAAGTAACGGAAGGGACAGTGACGGAGACAGAAACGGTAATCCTTCCATATGAAACAGAGTATGTAACGGACGCCAATCGTTACACCGATGAAGAAAGCCTTCTTCAGAAAGGCGAGGCTGGTAGTCAGGAGATTCGTCGTGTTTATAAAACAGTCAATGGCGAGAAAGTTGGAGAACCCCTCAGCACGACAACTGAAACGGTAAAAGCTCCTGTGACAGAAAAAATTAGTCGTGGGACTAAGGCTATTGAAGGCCAAACAGAGGATGTTTCGTTTGAGGAAATTCCATTTAAGACGGTAACCGAACAAGATGCCACCTTGCTAAAAGGAACTGAAAGGGTTTCTCAAGCCGGTAAGAATGGGAAGAAGAAAATCACCAAGGTCTACAAGACCATCAAGGGAGTTAAAACTGCGGATGCCCCAACGGTTACGGAGGGAGTAGTTGAACAAGCTCAAGATCGGATCATTCAACAAGGGACCAAAGAACTTGAAAAGCCAACTTTAACCTTGACCCAGGTCGATAAGGAAGAATTGAAGCGCAGTGCCAAAGCTACTTATCGTTTGGATAAACCAGACGGTGTGAGCATCAAGTCTATCCAAGCTGTATTGAAGAAGGGTGATCAAGTGGTGAAAACTTTTGCCCTTTCTGAGACGGATTTAGCGGCTGCTTTATCAGACTTAGACTACTACAAGGATTACACGCTCGCAACGACCATGGTCTATGACCGTGGAAATGGGGATGAAAAAGAAGTTCTCAAGGAAGAACCGCTAAGACTTGACCTTAAAAAAGTTGAAGTCAAAAACATCAAGGAAACCAGTCTGATTAGCGTGGATGACCAAGGCCTTGAGACCGATCGTAGCCTCTTGTCAGAAACACCTTCAGATGTGAAACCTTATTACTTAAAGGTTACCACCCATGATAATAAGGTCACAAAACTGGCTGTTGATAAAATTGAAGAAGTGACGGTAGATGGCGCGACCCTCTACAAAGTAACAGCCAAAGCTCCAGATTTGGTCCAACGGACTGCAGACAACCAGTTCAATGAGGACTATGTCCACTATATTGCGAAACCAAAAGCTCATGAAGGTGATGTCTACTACAATTTCAACGAACTTGTAAAAGCCATGCAAGCCAATCCGACTGGTATCTTTAAGCTTGGTAGCAATATGAATGCGGCCAATGTGCCAGCAGCAGGGAAATCCTATGTGACTAATGCCTTCAAGGGGATTTTGGAAAGTACGGATGGAAATACATTTGCCATCCATAATATCACGCGACCACTGTTTGGGAACATCGAAGGTGGCTCGGTTAAGAATCTCTTGCTTGAAAATGTTGCGATTGACCTGCCTGGAGTTGATCGAGTAGCCCCAATCGCAGGTGTCATCAAAAACAATGCAACTGTTGAAAATGTTAAAGTAACAGGAAGTGTTGTTGGGAACAATGACGTAGCAGGGATCGTCAATAAAATTGATGGCAGTGGGAAGGTCAGCAATGTTGCCTTTATCGGTAAACTGCACGCTGCTGGTAACAAAGGTGGCTATCTAGCGGGTGTTGTTGGCGAGAACTGGAAAGGTGTTGTTGAAAAAGCTTACGTTGATGCTGAAATCACTGGGAACAAAGCCAAAGCGGCAGGTCTCGTTTATTCCTCTCAAAATGGTGGAAATAACCACACAGTAGGTAAAGAAGGGGTTCTCAGAAATTCAGTTGCTAAAGGTTCTATCGAACTAAAAGAAGCTGTTCAGTCTGGTGGATTGCTGGGTACCAACTGGGCCTTGGGTGCTATTGAAGACAACATCACCATGATGAAAATCAAAACTGGTGAGATGGTCTTTGGTCACTCAGATATCGACGCAGATGATTATTTCACTTATTCAAGAACCAAGCGCAATTACAGTGTGGAAGGCGTGAGTGAAGGGAAGAAAAGCTTTAACAACTCCCGTAAAATCCCTAGCATCTCGCTGGCAGAAGCTGAGCAGAAAATCGATGCAATGGGAATCACTGCTGATAAATTTACCAGCAGTAAACCGATTGAAGATACACTCAATCACCTTGTTAACAAAGACGATCAATACAAGGCCATCACTGGTTACGATGCGACTCGTGAGCTAGCTTACCGCAATATTGCTAAATTGCAACCTTTCTACAACAAAGAATGGATTGTCGACCAAGGGAATAAACTGGCTGCAACGAGTCCTCTCTTGACCAAGGAAGTTTTGTCTGTGACCGCTATGAAGGGCAATGATTTTGTCACGGAACTAGCTGATGCTGATCACATCCTGATCCACTACGCAGATAAGACCAAAGATATCTTCAGCATTTCACCGAAAGAGTCTAAGGTCAAACAAGTCAAAGAGTACAGTGTAGCGGAGCTCGGTGAAGTAGTCTACACGCCGAATATGGTGGACAAAGACCGTAGTGATCTCATTAGTGCCATTGTTGAAAAATTAAGTCCAGTCGAATTGCAATCGGATCCAATTTACACCCATCTTGGTCGAACAGGTCCTAACAAAGTCAATGCTATTAAGAACCTTTACCTCGAGGAGAGTTTCCAAGAAGTCAAGGACAATCTGACTCACTTTGTCAAACAACTGGTTGAAAACCAAGACCATCAATTGAACACGGATGAGGCTGCTAAACGGGCCCTTATCAAGAAAGTTGATGACAACAAGGCCGCTGTTCTTTTGGGTCTCTCTTACCTCAACCGCTATTATGGAGTGAAGTTTGATGATGTCAATCTTAAGCAGCTCATGTTGTTCAAGCCAGACTTCTATGGGAAGAATGTCGATGTTTTAGACCGCTTGATCGAAATTGGTTCAAAAGAAGACTACATCAAAGGGACTCGTACCCATGATGCTTTCCGAGAAGTAGTTGCTAAGCATACTCGCTCTGGAAATCTCAATGATTTCTTGCAATACAACATGGAACTCTTCACAAAAGAGACAGACTTGAACGATTGGTTTATCAAAGCAACCAAAGACAATGTCTATATTGTGGAGCCTGAGACGACCAATCCAGCGTTCGCATCTGCTAAGCATAGAGCCTATGAGGGCTTAAACAATGATGTTCACGGTAAAATGATCTTGCCACTCTTGAACTTAAAAGATGCCCAGATGTTCTTGATTTCAACCTACAATACCATGGCCTATAGTTCATTCGAGAAATATGGTAAGAACACGGAAGCAGAGCGGAATGCCTTCAAAGCGGAAATTGACAAGGTGGCGAAAGGCCAACAGAATTATCTCGATTTCTGGTCACGTCTAGCAACGGATAAGGTTCGCAATCAGCTCTTGAAGAGCAACAATATGGTGCCGACCCCTGTTCTTGATAACCAAAACTACAAGGGCATTAGTACAGATCGCTATGGACATACCAACAATGGCAAAGATGTGGCTCCAATCCGTGAATTGTATGGTCCAACCGATCGTTACCATGCGACAGATTGGCGCATGGGAGCAGTGGCGCGAATTTACGGAAATCCTTATAAAGACGACTCTGTCTTCTTCATGGTGACCGATATGATTAGTGACTTTGGGGTCTCTGCCTTTACCCACGAAACGACGCACGTCAATGACCGCATGGTTTACTTAGGTGGTTGGAGACACCGCGAAGGAACCGATATTGAAGCCTTTGCCCAAGGCATGCTCCAAACGCCATCTTTATCCAATCCAAATGGGGAATACAAGGCCCTAGGTCTCAATATGGCCTATGAACGTCCTAACGATGGAAACCAATGGTACAATACCAATCCAAATGACCTCATCTCACGTGAGGACATTGATCGCTACATGAAAGGTTATAACGACACCCTCATGCTTCTGGATTACCTAGAAGGAGAAGCTGTCCTCAACAAAGGCAGTCAGGCATTAAACAATGCTTGGTTCAAGAAGGTTGACAAGCAATACCGAGGGGCAAACACCAAGAATCAATTTGATAAGGTGCGTCCTTTGAGTGATGAGGAAAAAGCCATCACCTTACATACAGTTGATGACCTTATCACCAACAACTTCATGACCAATCGAGGTCCTGGTAATGGAGTCTATAATCCATCTGACTTTGGTTCAGCCTATGTGACTGTACCGATGATGACTGGTATCTATGGTGGGAACACCAGTGAAGGGGCCCCAGGAGCCATGTCCTTCAAACACAATACCTTCAGAATCTGGGGTTACTTTGGCTATGAAAAAGGCTTCTTAGGCTATGCTTCAAACAAGTATAAACAAGAATCCAAACAAGCAGGTCATGCGACTCTAGGGGATGATTACATCATTCAAAAGATTTCTGATGGAACATTCCGTACCCTTGAAGACTGGAAGAAAGCCTACTTCAATGAAGTTGTGACCAGTGCTAAAAATGGACTTCAGTCTATTGAAGTGGATGGCACTACTTACAGCACTTATGAAGACTTGAAACAAGCTTTCGCGACTGCGGTTGAAAAAGATCAGGCCAGCTTGAAGAATGGTGCTGTCAAATTTGACTATACCCTTGCCTTGAAAGAAAAACTCTTTAAGAAATGGCTGCAACAAACAGACAGTTTCAAAACCTCTATTTTTAAATAGGAAGAAAATGCTCATCTGCTCGTCAGGTGAGTTTTTTCTATCCTTGGTAATAATGCCTCCTCTTCTGATAAAAATAATATAAATTTGTGTGAAATACAAAAATAGACAAAGTGTCTAAAGATAATTAGAATCTTTTGAACGCTAGTGGTAAGAGGAATTTTAAAAGTGGTGACAGAATTGTGGTAAAACGTTTTCATTCTGAGCAAACATTTGACTATTATATCTTTTAGGAGTAAACTAAGGGAGTAAAATTTATTTAAGGAGAATTCATCATGAATTTAACATTTTTAGGTCTTTGTTTAGCCTGTTTTGGTGTGTCACTTGCGGAAGGTTTGATGATGAGCAATCTGTTCAAATCTGCATCACGTCAACCAGAAATTATTGGTCAATTGCGTAGTCTCTTGATTCTTGGTGTTGCCTTTGTCGAAGGTACCTTCTTCGTAACCTTGGCCATGGCCTTCGTTATTAAATAGACTTCTCTATTTAGGAAAGGAGGTGTCAAACCTTGGAAGAAAGTGTGAATCCAACCCTAAATATTGGACCAGTATCCTTTGATTTGACCCTACTTGCCATGTCTCTTGTAACTGTTTTGATGGTCTTTGCTTTTGTCTATTGGGCAAGTCGCAAAATGACCCTCCGTCCTAAGGGCAAACAAAATGCTCTTGAGATGATTTACGATTTTGTCATTAGTTTTACCAAGGGAAACATTGGAGAACGCTACATGAAGAACTATTCTTTGTTCTTGTTTTCTCTCTTTCTCTTTATCTTGGTGGCCAACAATATTGGCTTGATGGCAAAAGTCCAAACAACAAACGGTTATAACTTGTGGACTTCTCCAACGGCTAACCTTGGATATGACCTATCTCTTTCATTTTTGATCACCCTGATTGCTCATGTGGAAGGAATTCGTCGCCGAGGCATTAAGGAATACTTGAAGGCTTTTGCAACACCAGGATTTATGACCCCGATGAACCTCCTAGAAGAGGTAACGAATTTTGCATCCTTAGCGATTCGGATCTACGGGAATATTTTTGCTGGTGAAGTCTTAGCATCTTTGTTACTAAGCTTGTCGCAACTGGCCTTTTATTGGTATCCAGTAGCCTTTGTTGGAAGCATGTTATGGACAGCCTTTTCGATTTTCATTTCATGTATCCAAGCCTATGTATTTACCATGTTGTCATCCATGTACATAGGTAAAAAAATAAACGGTGAGGAAGAGTAAGTAGAGGAGTAGAAGATGGATTTAACAATTGGTACCATTATTGGTGACTTTATTCTTATCGCTGGTTCCTTCCTCTTATTAATCTTTTTAGTAAAGAAATTTGCTTGGGGCAATATTACTAGTATTTTGGATGCGCGTGCTGAAAAAATTACCAATGATATTGACCAAGCAGAGGCGGCCCGTAAAAAGGCAGAGGAACTAGCTGCAAAACGCGAAGCGGAGTTGGCAGGTAGTCGTCAAGAAGCAACGACAATTCTTGAAACGGCTAAGGAAACAGCCGAAAAAAATAAGGCTCATATTCTCAGTGAAGCTAACCAAGAAGCCCTTCGCTTGAAAGAAAAAGCGCAATTAGAAATTTCGCAAAATAAAGAAGAAGCGATGAACAGTATCAAGGGAGATGTCGCAGACCTAACCGTCAACTTGGCAGGTAAATTGCTAAGCCAACAGTTGGACTCTGAAGGCCATCGCCAACTGATCAATCGCTACCTAAATGAATTAGGAGATGCCTAATGGACAAAAAGCAATTAATGGTAATTGAGAAATATTCCCAGCCTTTTGTTCAATTGGTATTTGAAAAGAATCAGCAAGATGACGTTTATGAAAAATTAAGTCAAATTAAGGCTGTTTTTGAAGAAACAGGCCTTGCTGCATTTTTAGCTCATATCGGTGTAGAGGATGAAGAGAAAGCGAAGAGTCTTCGACTCTTTCAAAACTCGGATTCAGCATTACTAGACCATTTGATTGAAGTGGTTATTCTCAATCATCGTGAAGCCTTATTTTATGACATTGTCAGAGTTAGTATGGATCAAATTCAACAGCTGAGCAACTGTTTCGAAGTAACCGTTTCTTCGGTTGCCGGACTGGATCAGGCTCAAAAAGAAAAGTTGATCCCTATTATTGAAAAGAAATTTTGTATCCAAGTTCGTTCTCTGAAAGAAGAACTGGATCCGGATTTGATTGGTGGTTTTGTGGTTTCAGCAAATCACAAGATGCTTGATACCAGTCTCAAACGTCAATTGCAAGTCATAAAAGCAAATTTGAAATAGAAAGTGGTGTGAATTTTGGCGATTAACGCACAAGAAATCAGCGCTTTAATTAAGCAACAAATTGAAAATTTCCAGCCAAATTTTGACGTCACAGAGACCGGAGTCGTTACCTATATTGGTGACGGGATTGCGCGTGCTCATGGCCTTGAAAATGCAATGAGTGGGGAGTTGTTGATCTTTGAAAACGGCTCATACGGAATGGCGCAAAACTTGGAAACGACAGATGTCGGGATTATCATCCTTGGAGACTTCACAGACATTCGTGAAGGAGACTCGATTCGTCGGACTGGTAAAATCATGGAAGTCCCTGCTGGGGACGCCTTGATTGGTCGGGTTGTCAATCCTCTTGGTCAGCCAGTGGATGGCTTGGGAGAAATCGTAACTGATACCTTCCGTCCAGTTGAAACACCAGCTCCTGGTGTTATGCAACGGAAATCTGTATCAGAGCCTCTTCAAACAGGTTTGAAAGCCATTGATGCCCTCGTTCCGATTGGACGAGGCCAACGGGAATTGATCATCGGAGACCGTCAAACAGGAAAAACCTCAATTGCCATCGATACTATCTTGAACCAAAAGGATCAAGATATGATCTGTATCTATGTAGCAATTGGACAAAAAGAATCAACGGTTCGGACACAAGTAGAAACACTTCGTAAGTATGGAGCCATGGATTACACCATTGTGGTGACGGCATCAGCCTCACAACCATCTCCACTCTTGTTCCTTGCACCTTATGCAGGGGTTGCTATGGCCGAAGAGTTTATGTACAATGGCAAACACGTTTTAATCGTCTATGATGATTTGTCTAAACAAGCCGTTGCTTACCGTGAATTGTCCCTCCTTCTTCGTCGTCCGCCAGGACGGGAAGCCTTCCCAGGGGATGTCTTCTACCTTCACAGCCGTTTATTGGAACGTTCTGCGAAAGTATCGGATGAATTGGGTGGTGGTTCCATTACTGCACTTCCAATCATTGAGACACAAGCAGGGGATATTTCTGCTTATATCGCGACTAACGTAATTTCGATCACAGATGGTCAAATCTTCTTGCAAGATAGCCTCTTTAACTCAGGAATTCGTCCAGCCATTGACGCGGGATCATCTGTGTCACGGGTTGGTGGATCAGCCCAAATCAAGGCCATGAAGAAGGTTGCGGGGACTCTCCGTATTGACCTAGCTTCTTACCGTGAGTTGGAAGCCTTCACCAAGTTTGGTAGTGATTTGGATGCCGCTACTCAAGCTAAGTTGAACCGTGGTCGCCGGACAGTAGAAGTCTTGAAGCAACCAGTCCATGAACCATTAACTGTTGAAAAACAGGTAGTCATCTTGTATGCTTTGACACATGGATTCTTGGATAGTGTACCTGTTGATGATATCCTTCGCTTTGAAGAGGAATTGTTTGCCTTTGTAGAAGCGCATCATCCAGAAATCTTTGAAACCATTCGGACGACCAAAGATCTTCCAAGTGAAGAAACAATGGATGCAGTGATTACTGACTTTGTCAACCAATCAAGTTTCAAATAGAAATAGGAGTGGCAGATGGCAGTTTCTTTAAATGATATCAAAAATAAAATTGCATCGACAAAGAATACCAGTCAAATTACAAATGCTATGCAGATGGTATCTGCTGCCAAACTTGGGAAGTCTGAGCAAGCTGCCAAGGACTTCCAAATTTACGCATCTAAGGTTCGTAAGCTATTGACCGACCTCTTACATGGACATGAGGCTGAGAATGCTAAGTACCATCCATTTTTAAAGAGTCGGCCTGTCAAAAAGTCTGCTTATATTGTCATCACTTCTGACCGTGGACTAGTGGGAGGCTACAACGCTTCTATTCTCAAGTCTGTCATGGAATTGAAGGAAGAATACCATCCAACAGGTGAGGATTTTGAAGTCATCTGTATTGGAAGTATTGGGGCAGATTTCTTTAGAGCAAGAGGCATCCAGCCGGTTTATGAACTACGTGGCCTAGCTGATCAACC
Organism: Streptococcus sp. SCPM-O-B-15294 (M123); assembly: GCF_058200455.1. Classification (NCBI taxonomy): domain Bacteria; kingdom Bacillati; phylum Bacillota; class Bacilli; order Lactobacillales; family Streptococcaceae; genus Streptococcus; species Streptococcus sp. SCPM-O-B-15294 (M123). The sequence goes on from NZ_JBYQGU010000002.1 coordinate 149,789, forward strand.
AAGCTTTGACGAAGTGCGGAAGATCATTAACAAGACAGTCCAAATGTATCAAAATGAATTGTTTGATGAATTGTATGTCTGTTATAACCACCACGTCAATAGTTTGACCAGTCAATTGCGGGTTGAGCAAATGCTTCCGATCATTGACTTGGACCCCAACGAAGCAGATGAAGATTATATCTTGAATCTGGAGTTGGAATCAGACCGAGATGCGATTTTGGATCAATTGCTTCCACAGTTTGCTGAAAGTATGATTTATGGAGCCATCATTGATGCCAAAACAGCTGAAAATGCTGCTGGTATGATGGCCATGCAAACAGCAACAGACAATGCCAAGAAAGTAATTGATGAATTGACCATTCAATACAACCGAGCTCGTCAGGCAACCATTACGCAAGAAATTACGGAAATTGTTGCAGGAGCGAGTGCGCTTGAGTAGTTGATTCGATGCACATTTTAACAATACAAAAATAAGCTTGCTTATATGTATGAACAAGCTTAGAAACTTAATAGAATAGGAGAATGACATGAGTTTAGGCAAAATTTCTCAGGTTGTAGGTCCTGTCGTTGACGTAGCTTTTGCTGCGGGCGATAAACTCCCTGAGATTAATAATGCGCTTGTAGTCTATAAAAATGACCAACAAAAATCAAAAGTCGTTCTTGAAGTAGCTCTTGAACTTGGGGATGGTGTCGTTCGCACCATTGCCATGGAATCAACAGATGGCTTGACTCGTGGGATGGAAGTATTGGACACTGGTCGTCCAATCTCTGTGCCTGTCGGAAAAGAAACTCTTGGACGTGTTTTCAACGTCTTGGGAGATACCATTGACTTGGAAGAAGCATTTCCAGAAGATGCTCCTCGTGAATCCATTCATAAAAAAGCTCCATCCTTTGATGAGCTTTCTACTTCAGAAGAAATTCTTGAAACAGGGATCAAGGTCATTGACCTCTTGGCCCCTTACCTGAAAGGTGGGAAGGTCGGCCTCTTCGGTGGTGCCGGAGTTGGGAAGACCGTCTTAATTCAAGAATTGATCCACAACATTGCCCAAGAGCACGGTGGGATCTCCGTCTTTACCGGGGTTGGTGAACGGACCCGTGAAGGGAATGACCTGTACTGGGAAATGAAGGAATCTGGCGTTATCGAAAAAACAGCCATGGTCTTTGGACAAATGAACGAACCACCAGGAGCACGGATGCGTGTAGCCTTGACTGGTTTGACCATTGCGGAATACTTCCGTGATGTGGAAGGTCAAGACGTTCTCTTGTTTATCGATAATATCTTCCGTTTCACCCAAGCCGGATCAGAAGTATCAGCCCTTTTGGGACGCATGCCTTCAGCCGTTGGTTACCAACCTACTTTGGCAACTGAAATGGGTCAATTGCAAGAACGGATTACCTCAACCAAGAAAGGTTCTGTTACATCGATCCAGGCCATCTACGTGCCAGCCGATGACTATACAGACCCTGCCCCAGCAACAGCCTTCGCCCATTTGGACTCTACGACCAACTTGGAGCGTAAATTGGTTCAATTAGGGATTTACCCTGCCGTGGACCCATTGGCATCAAGCTCGCGTGCCCTTTCCCCAGATATCGTCGGAGAAGAGCACTATGCAGTGGCTTCTGAGGTCAAACGCGTCCTTCAACGTTACCACGAATTGCAAGATATCATTGCTATCTTGGGGATGGATGAATTGTCTGATGATGAAAAGACCTTGGTGGCTCGTGCCCGTCGTATCCAATTCTTCTTGTCTCAAAACTTTAACGTGGCGGAACAATTTACTGGTCAACCAGGTTCTTATGTACCAGTTGCAGAAACTGTTCGTGGCTTTAAGGAAATTTTGGATGGGAAATATGACCACTTGCCAGAGGATGCTTTCCGTGGTGTTGGATCGATCGAAGATGTGATCGCCAAAGCTGAAAAAATGGGATTCTAAGAAGAGGTGAAAGATGAGTCAAATGAACGTCCAAATCGTTACACCGGATGGACTGGTTTATGATCATCATGCCGCATTTGTATCTGTCAAGACAATTGATGGTGAATTAGGGATTTTACCTCATCATATCAATACCATTGCGGTTTTGGCTGTAGACCAAGTCAAGGTTCGTCGTGTCGACGATGACAAACATATTGATTGGATTGCAGTCAATGGTGGGATTATCGAAGTAGCGGATAATGTCATTACCATTGTAGCGGATTCAGCTGAACGCGCCCGAGACATTGATATTAGCCGGGCTGAGCGTGCAAAATTGCGTGCGGAAAAGGCTCTTGAAGAAGCCAAAGATCAACATTCTGTTGATATGGAGCGTCGTGCAAAAATTGCCCTTCAACGAGCTATTAACCGGATTAATGTCGGAAATCGATTATAAAAATAGAAAGAAGTTGATTAAATCGACTTCTTTTTTTTGCATCTAAAGAATATGAAAGGAAAGTTTTTCTTATGGTATAATAGAGGTATGATTCAAATGATTTTTACTTTTTGCAGTCACCTATTATTTATTTCTTTTGCCTACCACCTTCTTTCAACGGTGGTTCAGTGGGAGCGTTTTTTAAAGGTAAGTGCTGATACAGCCGTGAAAATTCGTCTTCTTATTCTATTGATTAGTATTAGTTTAGGGTATTTGACGAGTAGCTTCTTTATCAGTATCTATGAATTCAGTCGGCAGTTGTTTAACGGGAACTTTTAGCTTCTTTTTTGATGAATTTATGGTATGATAGTAGTCGTGACTGAATGAAATGGAGTAATAACGAGTATGGATAAAATTATTGTAAACGGTGGTCAAAATCGCCTAGTTGGAACTGTGAAGATTGAAGGAGCAAAGAATGCTGTCCTTCCCCTTTTAGCAACAACTGTTTTGGCCAGTGAAGGAACAACGACTTTGACCAATGTTCCTGTTTTATCTGATGTCTTTACCATGAATAATGTCGTTCGTGGCTTGAACACTCAAGTGACGTTTGATGAAGAGACCAATACAGTAGTCGTTGATGCAACTCAGCCTTTAACAGAAGAAGCGCCTTACAAATATGTCAGCAAGATGCGGGCTTCGATCGTCGTATTAGGTCCTGTCTTGGCTCGGAATGGTCATGCCAAAGTTTCCATGCCGGGTGGATGTACCATTGGTAGTCGTCCAATCGATTTGCACTTGAAGGGATTGGAAGCTATGGGGGCGAAGATCACTCAAACTGCGGGCTATATTGAAGCAAAAGCAGATCGTCTTCATGGAGCGCATATCTATATGGATTTCCCATCTGTAGGTGCCACCCAAAATATCATGATGGCAGCAACTTTGGCAGATGGAACTACGGTTATCGAAAATGCAGCCCGCGAACCTGAGATTGTGGATTTGGCCTCTCTTTTGAATAAGATGGGCGCTAAGGTGCGTGGAGCTGGGACAGAAACCTTGACAATTGTTGGGGTGGATCGTTTGCATGGAGCGGTTCACAATGTCGTTCAAGACCGCATTGAGGCAGGAACCTTCATGGTTGGTGCAGCCATGACAGGTGGAGACGTTTTAGTCGAGGATGCGATTTGGGAACACAACCGCCCTCTTCTTTCTAAGATGCAAGAAATGGGCGTTGAGGTAACGGAAGAAGAGAATGGCATTCGCATTCGCTCAGATGTTTCTAAATTGAAACCAGTGACGGTAAAAACTTTACCTTATCCAGGCTTCCCTACAGATATGCAGGCTCAATTTACTGCTTTGATGGCCATGGCTTCTGGTGAATCGACTATGATTGAAACGGTATTTGAAAATCGTTTCCAACATTTGGAAGAGATGCGTCGGATGGGCTTACATTCAGATATTATGAGAGATACGGCCCGCATCCAAGGTGGAGCTAGCTTACAAGGGGCTGAAGTAATGTCGACAGACTTGCGTGCTAGTGCAACCTTGATTTTAATGGGGCTTGTGGCTGAGGGAGAAACCAAAGTGAGCAAGTTAACCCACCTCGACCGTGGATATTTTAAATTCCATGAGAAATTGGTAGCTCTTGGAGCAGATGTACGTCGTGTGAAGGAAGATGATGATGAAAACTAAATTAAAAGCAATCGGAAAACAATTGGGAATCGTCCTATTGGTTCTTACTATCTTAGCGATTGTCTTCGCTCTTGGCTTGGTCATTGGATATGGTGTCATTGGCAATGGAAAGGATCCTTGGTCCATTCTCTCGCCAGATACCTGGAAGGAAATCCTTCAGAAATTTTCAGGTAAGTAACTATTTATCAAAAAGAGGAGCTTGAGATCGTGATCCCAGGCTCTTTCCCATTCAGTAGAAACAGAGGAAACCAGTGTGGCAAGTAATCAAAAGAAACCACTTAAAATGAAAAAATCGGGACAAACTCTACTTGGCTTGGTGGTGGCAGCAGCCATCTCCATCGGTGGCTATTATTTTAGTCAACCCCAGCCAGTCGCAAGTCACTCTCAGGTTCAAACGGTTGTTACTTCGAGTCAAGAAGCAACACCGAGTAAGGAACTAGCGGAGAGTGTTCTGACAGATAGTGTTCGAGCTAAACTAGGAAAGAACATTCAATGGAATGAAGCAGGCGCTTTCATCATTAACCAGAATAAAACCAATCTGGATGCGGATGTTACTAGTCTCCCTTATGCAGATACCAAGACAAAGACTGTAAAAGGACGAGAGATCCCAACAGTTGCCAACGCTTTGATGACCAAGGCGACTCGTCAATACCAAAAGAGAGAACAGACGGACATAGATTGGGCTCCCGCTGGCTGGCACCAAGTAACCAATTTAGCTGGGGAATATGACCATGCGGTTGATAGGGGACATCTTCTCGGATATGCCTTGATTGGCAACTTAGATGGGTTTGATGCCTCGATGACGAATCCTAAAAATATTGCGGTTCAAACAGCTTGGGCCAATCAAGCGCGTGATAGTTTTTCGACGGGACAAAATTACTATGAAACCCTTGTTCGCAAGGCCCTAGACAAAAATAAACGGGTCCGTTATCGGGTGACACTCTACTATGCTTCAGATGAAGATTTGGTACCAGTTGGTAGTCAAATTGAAGCAAAATCGAGTGATGACAGTCTAGAGTTTAACGTTTTTGTTCCAAATGTCCAGAGTGGGATTAGTTTGGATTATCGTACTGGAAAAGTAACAGCGCATCGCTAAGTTGCGTATAAAAGAAGAAGCAGGATGAAAAGGATTCAGTTGGCTTTGCTGTCAACTGGATCTTTTTCTTTTCATGACTTCAATCTTTAGTTTATTTTAAGGAAATGAAGCTATACTATTGTCTTCTAGACCTAAACAAAGGTCTTCCCAAAGGAAAGGAGGCGCTTGTGAGAACTATTATAGCCATGATTCGTTTTCTAATACGGGCCATTTGGAGCCTTGTTTGGGGCTTGTTTTGGACTCTCGCCCTTAGTTTTGCTTTGCTGGTTGCTGCTTTATTCTTTAGTGGCAAAACCGGTAGCGGAATTGATGGGGTCAGTCGCGCAGCCCAAACGGTTGTCACCCAGGTAGATGCTTACTTTCATCGAGATGGTCCTCTACTGGGTCAGGGAAGTCCATCTGCTCAAGAGGACTTAGCAACAGATGGCCATACCTCTACAGGAGCAAGATGGGATCAGGCAACTGCAAAAGTTTATCTAGATCCTGAAATGGATGAGACCTTTACCCGTGCCTATGAGGAAGCTCTTGAGTCTTGGAATCAGACAGGAGCCTTCACTTTCCAACTCGTCACCAGTGAAGAAGAGGCCGATATCCTCTTGACAGAGATGGATGATAGCACGGTTTCTGCAGCGGGTGAGGCCGAATCTCAGACCAATGTTTTAACCAATCGTTTCAAACGGGTGACCGTTCGCTTGAATCGCTATTACCTACTTAATAAGCAGTACAATTATTCCCATCAGCGAATTGTAAACACAGCTGAGCATGAACTAGGCCATGCGATTGGTTTGGACCATACTGAGGAAGAGTCCGTCATGCAGGCAGCTGGTTCCTTTTATAACATCCAAGAGAGGGATATTGAGGCTGTTCGTCAACTATACAAGGAGTAAGAATGATCAAACGCATACTGTATCTTATTCGAACCTTTCCAGAACAAGTGGCACTCTTCGCGTTTAACTCTGGAATCTTTCTATGGATATCCCAAAAAGGTCAAGCAATTTCCAATGAATTAGGCATTCAACAGGCTTGGGAAAACTATGCTCCTGAGGGAGTCCGTCAATTTTTCGGGGACAATAAGGAAGCTGTTCAAGCTTTCTTCTCCCATTCGGCCATTACTTGGCTGATTGGCTCTATGATAATCCTGCTTGTGATTCGCTTAGTGAAGGGAGTTATCAAATGGGGCTTGTTTTTGCTGGTGATTGGCATCGGGATTTTCCTAGCCTATCAGTACAGTCAAATAGCTTCCAATATCTCAGAGATTTAAAAAGTTAGGACAGGTCAAGCGCATCTAGCGTTTGGCCTTTTCTTCAATTGTCAATTTGTCAAAAGTAAGGTACAATGAAACTATGATTATTTTACAAGCCAATAAAATTGAACGCTCTTTTGCAGGGGAGGTTCTTTTTGATAATATCAGCCTGCAAGTAGATGAACGGGACCGAATTGCCCTGGTTGGAAAGAATGGAGCCGGTAAGTCGACGCTCTTAAAAATCTTGGTGGGAGAAGAAGAGCCGACTTCTGGGGAAATTAATAAAAAGCGGGACCTTTCCCTCTCTTATCTGGCCCAAGATAGCCGCTTTGAGTCGTCCAATACCATCTACGATGAAATGCTCCATGTCTTTGACGATCTCAGAAAGACGGAGAAAAGCTTGCGGCAGATGGAGCTTGCAATGGGGGAAACAACTGGCGCTGACCTAGAAAAACTCATGCAGGACTATGACCGTCTCTCGGAAGAATTCCGTCAGGCAGGTGGCTTCACCTATGAAGCTGACATCCGCGCGATTCTCAACGGCTTTAAGTTCGATGAGTCCATGTGGCAGATGAAGATTGAAGAGCTGTCTGGAGGGCAAAATACCCGTCTCGCTCTGGCCAAGATGCTCTTGGAAAAACCAAATCTCTTGGTACTGGACGAGCCGACCAACCACTTGGATATTGAGACGATTGCCTGGTTGGAAAACTATCTGGTCAACTATAGTGGGGCCCTTCTTATTGTCAGCCACGACCGCTATTTCCTCGATAAAGTTGCTACCATTACCTTGGACCTAACCAAGCATTCTTTAGATCGCTATGTCGGTAATTACTCCAGCTTTGTGGAGCAAAAAGAGCAAAAACTGATGACCGAAGCCAAGAACTACGAGAAGCAGCAAAAAGAAATAGCTGCTCTCGAAGACTTTGTTAATCGCAATTTGGTCCGGGCGTCGACCACCAAACGGGCCCAGTCTCGTCGTAAGCAGTTGGAAAAAATGGAGCGCCTAGACAAGCCGGAAGCTGGGACTAAGTCTGCCCATATGACCTTCCATTCCGATAAGATCTCGGGCAATGTCGTCCTGACAGTAGAAGAGGCAGCCGTCGGCTATGACGATCAAATCCTGTCAGAGCCAATTAATTTGGATATCCGGAAGATGAATGCGGTCGCTATTGTCGGACCAAATGGGATCGGGAAATCTACTCTTATCAAGTCCATCGTCGGGCAGATTCCTTTCATCAAGGGGGAAGCCCGTTTTGGGGCCAATGTCGAGGTGGGCTACTATGACCAGACCCAAAGTAAACTAACCCCTCACAATAGTGTCTTGGATGAGCTCTGGAATGACTTTAAACTGACACCAGAAGTAGAAATTCGCAATCGCCTGGGAGCCTTTCTTTTCTCAGGGGACGATGTCAAGAAAACTGTCGGCATGCTGTCAGGTGGAGAGCGGGCGCGTCTGCTCTTGGCCAAGCTGTCCATGGAGAATAACAATTTCTTGATTCTCGATGAGCCAACCAACCACTTGGATATCGATAGCAAGGAAGTGCTGGAAAATGCCTTGATTGATTTTGATGGGACTCTTCTATTTGTCAGCCACGACCGCTACTTTATCAATCGGGTTGCTACACAAGTTTTGGAACTGTCGGAAGAAGGTTCGACCCTTTATCTAGGAGACTACGATTATTATCTGGAGAAAAAAGCTGAGTTAGAGGCTCTTGCAACAGCACAAGCAGAAGCTGTGCCTGTTTCTTCTACGGAGGAAGTCACCAGCAATGACTATCACTTGCAGAAGCAAAACCAGAAGGAACTCCGGAAAATCACCCGTCGCATTGAGCAATTGGAAGCAGAGATGGAAGAGCTTGATCAAAAAATCCAAGCCATCACCGAAACCATGCATAGCACCAATGATGCAGAAGACTTGGTACAACTCCAGAGCGACCTTGACCAACTAACCGTCCAGCAGGAAGCAGTCATGGAAGAGTGGGCAGAACTGTCAGAGCAGGTGGAATAGATGGAAGAGCTTGGAAAAGTTTTTCGTGAATTTCGAATCAATAAAAATTATTCGTTGAAAGAAGCATCAGGCCACTAATGAAACCGGCGAGTTCATGGAGAGCCAGTAGCAATTGGACCAGCTGACCGCCATCCAAGAAGAAGCCAGGCTAGATTGGGAAGAACTAGCACAGTAAGTATAGTTTTCTAATTTGTATAAGGAGAACATTATGGCGACTGAAAATGATTGGTTTATGAAGCAGGTTAAAGGTGTAGCCGACATGATTGGTACAACTTTGCGCCTACGGATTCAAAATTTAGATTTGGGGCAGTATGAGGATGAGGAAGGAAGTCTCATCAATGGGGCTCACTATCTTCAGCAAGTTCTAGAAGAGCAGCGATTTGCAGAGGCCATTTCTTTTGTTGAAGAGCAGATGAAACGCCTACCTCTTCATCAGTATGATCTATTAGTTGATTGGCTGATTTCTTACTTAAGACAATTAGATGTTTCCGTTAAAGAAGAACATGGATTCTACGAAGGATACTTGCAAGAGTTAGAAAGGTACTTAAAGGAATTTAAGTGGTAATCAAATGGAAGATTTAGGCAAAGTTTTTCGTGAATTTCGAATCAGTAAAAATTATTCATTGAAAGAAGCTGCAGGAGAAGCCTGCTCGACCTCTCAATTATCCCGTTTTGAATTGGGGGAGTCGGATCTGACTGCGTCGCGCTTCTTTGAAATATTAGACAATATCCATGTGACGATTGAGAATTTTATGGATAAGGCTAGGAATTTTCAACACCATGAGCATGTCGCCTTGATGGCTCAGATTATTCCGCTTTACTATGCAAATGATATTGCTGGTTTTCAAAGGCTTCAAAGAGAACAACTGGAAAAGTCTACAAGTTCGACCAATCCCCTCTATTTTGAGCTGAACTGGATTCTGCTACAAGGTCTGATTTGCCAGAGAGATGCCAGCTACACCATGAAGCAACCTGATCTGGATAAGGTGGCGGATTACCTCTTTCAAACGGAAGAATGGACCATGTATGAGTTGATCCTCTTTGGCAATCTCTATAGCTTTTATGATGTGGACTATGTCACTCGGCTTGGTAGGGAAGTGATGGAGCGGGAAGATTTCTACAAGGAAATTGGTCGCCATCGAAAACTGGTCTTGATTCTAGCCCTCAATTGTTACCAGCATTGTTTAGAACACCGTTCTTTCGAAAATGCCAGCTATTTTGAAGCCTATGTGGAAAAGATTATCGGCAAGAGCATCAAACTCTACGAGCGCAATGTCTTTCACTACCTCAAGGGATTTGCCCTCTATCAGAAGGAGCAAACAGAAGAAGGGAGTCAGCAAATGCTAGAGGCTATGCATATTTTTGATGTGCTAGGACTGCCAGAGCAGGTAGCCTATTATCAAGAACACTTTGATAAATTTGTAAAAAATGAATGTTCCTAAATAGGAGAGATAAAGGAGATTTTATGAACCGACATGCGGTCCAATTAATTAGTCGTGGAGCTATTAACAAAATTGGAAATATGCTCTATGATTATGGGAATAGTGTCTGGCTGGCCTCGATGGGGACTATAGGAAAGACGGTATTAGGGATCTATCAAATTTCTGAGTTAGTGACAGGGATCCTCGTGAATCCTTTTGGAGGGGTGATTTCAGACCGTTTTTCTCGTCGCAAGATTTTGATGACGACCGACTTGGTTTGTGGTCTCCTTTGTATGGCGATTTCTTTTATCAGAAATGATCGTTGGATGATTGCGGCCCTGATTTTTGCCAATATTATTCAGGCCATTGCCTTTGGTTTTTCTCGACCTGCCAATAAAGCTATTATCACAGAGGTTGTTGAGAAAGATGAGATTGTGACCTATAATGCTCACCTGGAGTTGGTCTTACAGGTTGTTAGTGTCAGTTCACCTGTTTTTTCTTTCCTAATTCTACAATTTGCCAGTCTTCATGCGACCCTCTTACTGGATGCGCTGACCTTTTTCATTGCCTTTGTTCTAGTGGCTTTCCTTCCGAAAGAAGAAGCTAAGGTTCAAGAGAGGAAACAGTTTACCGGGAAAGATATTTTTTCGGATATGAAAGATGGACTAAACTATATCTGGCATCAGAAAGACATTTTCTTTCTCTTATTGGTGGCTTCTAGCGTCAATTTCTTTTTTGCAGCTTTTGAATTTTTACTTCCATTTTCCAATCGACTCTACGGGGGCAAGGGGGCTTATGCGACCATCTTAACATTGGGAGCTATTGGATCTATTCTAGGAGCACTTGTTGCCAATAAAATTACATCAAGTATGAAAATTCTCCTGTTTTTACTGATCATGGCAGGTGTAGGAGTGTTCATGATGGGCTTGCCTCTTCCGACTTATCTTTCCTTTTCGGGAAATCTGGTCTGTGAATTTTTTGTGACCATTTTCGACATCCACGTTTTTACTCAAGTGCAAACCAAGGTGGAAGATGATTATCTGGGGAGAGTCTTGAGTACGATTTATACTTTGGCTGTTCTCTTTATGCCCATCGCCAAAGGTTTGATGACTTGGTTGCCAAGTGTCCGAGTAGAATCATTTCTTTTTATTGGAGCTGGAGTTATTCTCTTTTCACTCTTGGCTCAGCTAGTAGCTAAGCAGCTTCAATCAAAAGAACAGTAGGTATCCTTTTATAAAATTGTAATTTATTATTTTTCCCAAATAAGGGACAAAATAAAAACCTCTTTCATGAACTGATACAATAGTTTCAGAAAATGAAGGAGTTTTTTTATGAATCGACATGCAGTCCAATTAATTGCTCGTGGGGCGATCAATAGAATGGGAAATATGCTCTATGATTATGGGAACAGTGTCTGGCTGGCCTCGATGGGGACTATAGGAAAGACAGTGTTGGGGATTTATCAAATTTCTGAACTTGTCACCTCCATTCTAGTTAATCCATTTGGAGGCGTGATCTCAGACCGTTTTTCCCGTCGCAAGATTTTGATGACGACCGACTTGGTGTGTGGTCTCCTTTGTTTAGCGATTTCTTTTATCAGGAACGATCGTTGGATGATTGCGGCCCTGATTGTTGCCAATATTGTTCAGGCCATTGCCTTTGCATTTTCTCGTACGGCCAACAAAGCCATCATCACTGAGGTCGTAGAGAAGGACGAGATTGTGACCTATAATGCCCGCTTGGAGTTGGTCTTACAGGTTGTCGGTGTTAGCTCACCTGTGTTCTCTTTCCTTGTTTTACAATTTGCCAGTCTCCATGCTACCCTTTTACTGGATTCACTGACCTTTTTCATCGCCTTTGTCCTAGTGGCATCCCTTCCGAAAGAAGAAGCCAAAGTTCAAGAAAAGAAAGGGCTTACGGGAAAAGATATTTTTTCGGATATCAAGGATGGATTGCACTATATCTGGCATCAGAAAGAGATTTTCTTCCTTCTCTTGGTGGCTTCCAGCGTCAATTTCTTTTTTGCAGCTTTTGAGTTTTTACTTCCATTTTCCAATCGACTCTACGGGGTCAAGGGCGCTTATGCGACCATCTTAACGTTGGGGGCTATTGGCTCCATCATCGGAGCCTTGATTGCTAATAAATTTAAATCAAGCATGGAGATGCTTCTCTTCTTATTGATTTTAACAGGAGTGGGAGTGTTCATGATGGGCTTGCCCCTTCCGCATCTTCTTTCCTTTTCTGGAAATTTGGTCTGTGAACTCTTTATGACGATTTTTAATATCCACTTTTTTACACAGGTTCAAACCAAGGTAGAAGGAGACTATCTGGGAAGGGTTTTAAGCACCATTTTTACCCTAGCCATTCTCTTTATGCCCATCGCTAAAGGCTTGATGACCTGGTTACCAAGTGTTCGAGTAGAATCCTTTCTCTTGATTGGAGTTGGCGTCATTCTCTTTTCACTCCTAGCACAAGTAGTCGCCAAGCAACTGCAATCAAAAGAAGGTAAATCAGCATGAAAAAGCATCGATTGATTTCAAATTAAAGACAAAGTTATGTTAGAAACTTTCCTTAGGTGAGTACGGACGTCAGCGAACTTCGAAGAAGTTCCATGACTTAGTTTTGGACCTAAGGTTCCAAAACTCCCGAGTGCCTGAAACAATTGTGTTTCAGGCACTTTTCTCACAGCGGAAAGTTTAAGTATAACTTTTAGTAAGCCTAATTGAGTATCTACTTATATTTTTTTCAGTATCACCTTGGTTGTTTTATGAAAAACAGTTTATCTACATCAAAAAAGCACCAATTGGTGCTTTTAGTTTTCGATTTGTTTGATTTTTTCTTCTTTTTCACCGGACATCTTTTGTCCTAGTTGTTTTTTAGCGGTTTTTAACTCATGTTTTAATGAGAAATTTTTTGGAAGGCTGACTAAGAAAGTCACCAGCGAACCAAGAAGGACACAAACCAGAATCAAAATGATGAGAGGGAGTTTAAATTGGACCAGCAAAAAGTTCACAGTCACCGTTTGCATATTGGCCAAGGAAATAATCGCAATAAGCAAGACTGCAATCAGTAGTGCAACATATTGTAGTTTTCGTTTATTCATTTTGTCTCCTTATTCTTCTAATTCAGCCTTGCTTTTCACATCAGCGTATTCTTCTGCTTTTTCAAGGCTTAAGATATCATTGTAAGTTGCTAAGACGATGTTTTGTCCATATTTTTTCTTTAGAGCTGTTGTCACCAAGCGATAGGCCAAATTGGCGTTGCGAGAGAGGATAGGGCCGTGGAAGTAGCTCCCAAAGACGTTCTTGTAATGAACCCCTTCGCAACCATCTTCTTTATTGTTCCCATTTCCGTAGATGACCTTACCTAGCGGTTTTTCATCCTCTGCCAAGAAGGTCCGACCTTGGTGGTTCTCAAAACCATAGTAGGTTTCATTGAACTCTTCATTATGAATCTTGATGTCGCCAATATAGCGATTGTTTTCTTGGTTGAGAGTGTAATGCCCCATAATACCAAGTCCCTCAATGCGTTTACCAGAAGCCTCAATGTAGTACTGGCCTAGAAGCTGAAAGCCGCCACAGATAGCCAGGACCACCCCATCGTCATGAATGAAGCGTTCGATGTCTTCTTTTTTATCTGGTAGATCCTCGGATACAATGGTCTGTTCGTAGTCTTGGCCTCCACCGAAAAAGGCGATATCGTAGGTGTCTGGATCAAAGCGGTCTTTGAGTGAAACGATGTCCACAGTTACGCGAGCACCGAGCTTTTCCGCAACATACTTGAGCATGAGGATATTGCCATTATCCCCATATGTATTCATCAGATTCCCATAAAGATGGGCAATTCGCAATTCGTATTGGTAGTTTTCCTGATCAGGGGATTGTAGTGAAGTATAAGTCATTAATTCATCTCCTTTTCAATCAGGTGTTCTTGAGCTAGCAATTCACGGAATTCTAGCATAGCCGTATAGGTGGCTAAAATATAGGCGTGAGAAGTAGTCTGTCCTTTAATCTGGGTAAAGACATCCTCTAATTTTGCATTTTCAGTAATCTGGTCAGCCGGATAGCCAGTGACCCGAAGTCGCCGAGCAATTTCAGAGTGGCGTACCCCACCGGCGTTGATCTCTGGGATGTCCATCTGGGTGATTTGCTCAAAGTCCGCATCCCAAATCCAGCTGGTATCGATCCCATCTGCATAGTTGGCATTGAGAAGCACAGACAAGCTGAAGGGATACGGCGCTAGTTTGATCATTTCAATAGCCTGAGTAGCTCCAACCGGATTTTTGATCAGGACTAGGGTACATTCCTTATCCCCAATCTTAAAGGTTTCCTGACGACCGAAGACAGCCTTGCTCTTATCGAAACCACGCTTAATGACGTCTGGGCTCACATCAAAATAATGGGCCACCGCAACTGCAGCGAGGGCGTTGTAAATATTAAAGAGGCCCCCGATATTGATGTGGTAGTTTGTTCCGTTGATCTTAAAGTGAGAAGAAGTATTGGTCAGCTCAGTCAATTCATCGACAGCGACTGTTAAAGGAGGACGGTGGAAGCCACAGCTTTCACAAATGTAATCCCCCAGATTCGCATAGGTATTCAACTGGTAGGTCAAGATGCCATGACATTCTGGGCAGACGATACCTTCTGTGTTGTAATGAGCTAGCTGTGGAGCAGTTTTTTCAGTCTCAAAGCCAAAATATTGAACGGGATTTGGTAGGGGAAGGGTATGGAAAAGAGGACTATCCCCATTCATCAAAACAGTCGCTTGAGGGGCTTTTTTAATCCCATCCAAGATCATCCGATAAGTCGTGTAGATTTCTCCGTAGCGGTCCATTTGATCGCGGAAGATATTGGTGATCACAAACAAAGTCGGTGTGATGTAGTCACAAATCCGAGACAGGCTGGCTTCGTCAATTTCAAGAACAGCAATCGGACGACCAGAAGAACCTTTTGCGTTCAAGAAAGTAGTCGTAATCCCTGAAATCATATTGGCACCACTAGGATTGGTCACGATAGGTCCAAAAGCCTCCTGCAGAATGCCAACAGTAAGAGCAGTTGTTAGTGTTTTCCCATTCGTACCAGTGATGACTACAATTTCGTAGTTCTGGGCCAGGTGTTGTAAAATATCTTTATCAATTTGAAGGGCGATTTTTCCAGGAAGTGTAGAGCCACGTCCAAGCATACGCAAGAGGTGACTACTCATTTTTCCGGCAATAAGCCCCATACTAGTCTTAATCTTCATAATTCATATTTTATCACAAAAACCAACAGAAGGTTACAGAAAAATCTGTTGAAACATGATATAATGATGTAGAGTGGTTTGAACGCGCTATCCTTTTGATAGAAGCCTTGCTGTTGCTAGTAAGATTCTACAATTTGTTAGCCGTTCGATAAGCCTAGAAGAGAAGTGGTAGGTATGAGATCGTGAACATCCAACAACTGTCAAATCCCCAGTATTGGGCCAGTTTATTTCCCACTCCCTGGAGTGTGGTTGTCAACCTTATTGACATTGCCCTAGTGGCTTGGTTATTGTATTATTTTATCAAAGCCATTGTCGGCACTAAAATTATGATTTTGGTGCGTGGTGTCTTGACCTTTTTCTTATTTGAGTTAATTGCCAATATGATTGGTTTAACGACCATTTCTTGGTTGATCAACCAAATCATCACCTACGGGGTCATTGCTACGGTAGTGATTTTCTCTCCGGAAATTCGGACTGGATTAGAACGATTAGGTCGAGCCACTGAATTTTTCTCAACCAACCAGATTAGTACAGAAGAAAAATTGGTTCAATCTTATGTAAAAGCAGTTGCCTATATGAGCCCTCGGAAGATTGGGGCCTTGGTTGCGATACAAGGAAGTAGAACCCTTCAAGAATACATATCCACAGGTATTCCCCTTGATGCAGATGTATCAGGTGAACTATTGATCAATATTTTTATCCCCAACACCCCACTTCATGATGGGGCTGTGATTGTTACCAATGATAAAATTGCTGTATCTTGTGCCTATCTTCCCTTAACAGAAAGCACGGGAATTTCAAAAGAGTTCGGTACACGGCACCGGGCAGCCATCGGCTTGTCTGAGGTAAGTGATGCCTTCACCTTTGTTGTTTCGGAAGAAACGGGTGGGATTTCTATCACGAGAAATGGGAGCTTTAGACACGATCTTAGTATCGAAGAATTCGAACAAGAGTTGCGTTCCTTCATTATTCCAGAAGATCAAGGGAAAAAAGATTTGAAATCAAGAATTTTTGGAGGACGTATTAAATGATTCCAAAAAGAAAAATTGCCTACATTGTGACCTCCGTCTTTTTCTCAAGTCTCTTATTCATCAATGCAACCTCTGTTAATTTCCAGAATAACAGTAGTGCACGCCAAGTGAGCTCTGAAACTTATACCAATACTCTTACCAATATTCCGATTGATGTAAAATACAACGATAGTAAATATTTTGTCAGTGGGATTAGCTCAGAAGTGACCGTCTTTCTGAAAGGGTCCAATCGTGTCGCTTTAGCATCAGAAATGCAGGCTAGTACTCGTAAATTTAAAGTGGTAGCCGATCTGAGCAATTTGAAAGAGGGCCAGCATGAAATCACCTTAAAGGTGGAAGGCTTACCTTCCGGTTTAACTGCAACCATCGAGCCTCAAACAGTCACTGCAAAAATTGGTAAGAAAAAGACGAAAAAGTTTGATGTTTCAGTCACGATACCAGACAAACAAATTGCCCCAGGTTGGAGTCTCTCACATGTTACTTTTTCTGAAGATAAGGTCTCTGTCACTAGCGACCAGGACACTTTAGCCAAAGTTGATCATGTAGAAGCCATCTTCCCTGAAGGAGATCTTTTAAACAATACCTACACGGCAACCGTCTCCTTAAAGGCGGTCGATAGCGAGGGAAATGATTTACCAGTCATCATCTCTCCATCAGAACTATACATGAAGGTTGAGTTGAAACAGACAAGTTCTAGCTCGTCGTCATCCAGTTCCTCATCAAATAATAGCAATTAATAAAGATTCATCGAAAGGATTATCATAATGGGTAAATATTTTGGAACGGACGGAGTCCGTGGAGAAGCAAACGTCGAATTGACACCAGAGTTGGCCTTTAAGCTCGGTCGATACGGAGGGTATGTCCTCAGTCAACATGAAAAAGAAACGCCACTTGTTTTCGTAGGACGAGACACTCGTATTTCTGGTGAAATGTTGGAAAGTGCGCTTGTTGCGGGTCTCTTATCTGTAGGGATTAAAGTATACAAACTCGGTGTGATCGCGACACCAGGTGTAGCTTATTTGGTTCGTTCTGAAGGGGCAAGTGCTGGGGTCATGATTTCTGCCAGCCACAATCCAGCTCTAGACAATGGGATTAAATTCTTTGGGAATGACGGCTATAAACTGGATGATGACCGTGAATTAGAGATTGAAGCCTTATTGGACGCGGAGTCTGATACTCTTCCTCGTCCTAGTGCGGAAGGTCTTGGAACAGTGATGGATTATCCAGAAGGACTTCGTAAGTATCAAGAATACTTAGTTTCAACTGGAACCCAGCTTGAAGGAATGCACGTGGCTCTGGATGCTGCGAATGGTTCAGCATCTACAAGTGCCCGTCAAGTCTTTGCTGACTTGGGAGCACGTTTGACAGTTATTGGAGAAAGCCCAAATGGTCTCAATATCAATGACCAAGTAGGCTCGACCCATCCTGAGGCTTTGCAAGAGGCTGTCAGAGAATCTGGTGCGGCTATTGGTTTGGCTTTTGATGGTGATAGTGACCGTTTGATTGCAGTTGATGAAAATGGCGATCTGGTCGATGGTGATAAAATCATGTACATTATTGGGACCTACCTTTCTGAGAAGGGTCTCTTAAAAGATAACACCATCGTAACGACCGTCATGTCCAATCTTGGCTTCCATAAAGCCCTGGATGCCAAGGGTATTAACAAGGTTGTGACTGCTGTCGGAGACCGCTATGTAGTTGAAGAGATGCGGAAGTCTGGTTACAATCTAGGTGGTGAACAGTCTGGTCACGTGATTGTCATGGACTACAATACTACTGGAGATGGTCAGATGAGTGCCGTTCAATTGACCAAGATTATGCAAGAAACTGGTCGTACATTATCAGACCTTGCATCAGAAGTCACCATCTATCCTCAAAAATTGGTCAATATCCGTGTTGAAAACAGCATGAAAGATAAGGCGATGGAAGTTCCTGCTATTCGTGCAATTATTGAAAAAATGGAAGCTGAAATGGCTGGGAATGGCCGTATCTTAGTGCGTCCAAGTGGTACTGAACCTCTTCTTCGTGTTATGGCAGAAGCTCCGACTGATGAAGAAGTGGATTACTATGTGGATACAATTGCTGCTGTAGTCAAAGATGAAATTGGTCTTGAAGACTAAATAAAGAAGTAAACTCTCCAAAGTGAGAGTTGAGGAGGTCAATATGAAATATTTACGTCGAATGATGTGGTCTCTAGCCCTTGTTGCTACTGTCCTCTTTTCGAAGGCTTTTGTGCAAACGATTCAGGCGTCAGAAGTCCTGTCTTATACGCAAACAGCAAGCCTAAGCAAGGACAACCAAGTAGTAACCAATGGAACTACAGTCTTATCAAATGAAAAATTGTCAGCTACCATCAATGTAGCCTTTCCAGATACACAATCCATTCAAGCAGGAGACACCCTGACCTTGTCTTTGCCTAAAGAATTAACCTTCTATACAGCTCTAGAATTTGATGTGGTAGAAGAAGGCCAAACAAATGGTCAGACAGTCGGGAAAGCTGTTGTCAATTCGGCAAACAAGACCGTAACGGTTACATTTAACGATTACTTTGCTTCACACCCCCTCAATAAACGCGTTTCTTTACGTTTTGATGTGAAAGTTGATCCAGAAGTTGTTACCAAAACATCCCCACTGACCTTTAAATTTGGTAATACAGATTTTTCATTAAACTACGAAAAAACAGATGGCCAAGCTGGTGACTATGAAATGAAATATGGCTACCAAGACCAAACAGATCCAACGATTGTAAAATGGCGGATTATCTTAAATGCCCGTCAAGATATCCTTCGTGGCATGGTCATTAAGGATCAATTTGGAGATGGTTTGACACTGGTAGAAGGTAGTTTCCGTGCGGTTCGCTTTAGTCCAGTAGAAGGTGGCATTAGAAATGAAGCACATATTTTAAGTCTGCCAGTTTTAGATAATTTCAGTAAAAAAGCTGTCTTCGACAAGAATGAAGCTGGTCAGATCACAGGATTTACTATTGACTTTGGGGATAACTACAATTGGCCAATGTACATTGAATACTCTACCAAAGTTGCTCCTGGTACAAAAGTTGGCGATTTGGTTCATAATACCTTGACATGGACAGCAACCAATTTCCCTGAGCCACGTAGCTTAACACGAGAAGTGAGATTGGAAACAGGTTCTGGAGAAGGATTAGGTGAGAAAAAACAAACGCCACCGACTTCAAGTTCAACAACCACACCAGAATCATCTACGACACCAAGTTCGCCAAGTTCATCAACGACCTCAAAACCTTCCGATCCGACTACAATAGAAAGCAATGATATTCCAAAAACTGGGAAGAAAAAAGTCCTTCCTCGTACGGGTGAGAAGATGACGCCTGTTATCTTCCTGGTCGGTATCTTGGGCTGTGCGGTTGGCTTTACTGTGTTACGCTCTAAGAAGCTAACCAAATAATACTCGTTATTAAAAGGCTGGAATTTTCCAGTCTTTTTTGTTAGTTAGATGAAAAGGGATTTGAACAAGTGTGGAGGTTGAAAAATTTATTTCCTCCAAAGCTACCCTTACGTCTAGAGGTGGATGTTTGAAAAATGCCCTTATTCGTGGTAAAATAGGGCTAATGAATTTATTGTAATTGAGGTAAAAAACGTGGCTTTTGGAGACAACGGAAAACGCAAAAAAACTTTCTTTGAAAAATTGACTATGTTGGTCATTGTAATTATGTTGATTGTAACGGTTGGAGCAATCTTTGCTGCAGCTTTGGGTGCACTATCCTACTAAGGGACTACCAAGTGATACTTGGTTATAAAAGGAAAACGATAAACTATGAGTATGTTTTTAGATACAGCCAAGATTAAGGTCAAGGCTGGAAATGGCGGTGATGGCATGGTGGCCTTTCGCCGTGAAAAGTATGTTCCCAATGGCGGTCCTTGGGGAGGCGATGGTGGACGCGGAGGCAATGTCATCTTCGTTGTAGACGAAGGCTTGCGCACGCTGATGGACTTCCGCTATAACCGGCATTTCAAAGCCCAAAATGGGGAAAAAGGAATGACCAAAGGGATGCACGGACGGGGAGCAGAAGATCTCTATGTACGAGTGCCCCAAGGAACGACAGTCCGAGATGCTGAGACAGGAAAGGTCATTACCGACTTGGTTGAAAATGGGCAAGAGTACATTGTTGCCCATGGAGGGCGTGGAGGACGCGGGAATATCCGTTTTGCAACTCCTAAAAATCCAGCACCTGAGATTTCAGAAAATGGGGAACCGGGTCAGGAACGCGAACTCGAATTAGAACTCAAGGTTTTGGCAGATGTTGGTTTGGTAGGCTTCCCTTCTGTTGGGAAATCGACCCTTCTCAGTGTCATTACTTCAGCCAAACCAAAGATTGGAGCTTATCACTTCACAACCATCGTTCCAAACTTGGGCATGGTTCGGACGCCGTCAGGTGAATCCTTTGCAGTCGCAGACCTTCCTGGATTGATTGAAGGGGCTAGCCAAGGGGTTGGACTGGGGACTCAGTTCCTTCGCCACATCGAGCGCACCCGTGTCATCTTGCATGTCATCGATATGTCAGCCAGTGAAGGACGCGATCCTTATGAAGATTATGTTCAAATCAATAAAGAGCTTGAAACCTATAATCTTCGCTTGATGGAACGTCCGCAGATTATCGTGGCGAATAAGATGGATATGCCAGAGAGCCAGGAAAATTTGAAAGAGTTCAAGAAAAAATTGGCCGCCAATTACGATGAGTTTGATGAACTGCCACAGATCTTCCCGATCTCTAGTTTGGCGCATCAAGGTTTGGACAACTTGTTAGAAGCAACAGCAGACTTGTTAGACAAAACACCAGAATTCTTGCTCTATACGGAAGAAGATATGGCGCAAGAAGAAGTTTACTACGGCTTTGATGAGGACCAACCAGCCTTCGAGATCAATCGTGATGATGATGCTTCTTGGATCTTGTCTGGTGATAAGCTAGAGAAGCTCTTCAATATGACCAATTTTGATCGCGACGAGTCTGTCATGAAATTTGCGCGTCAATTGCGTGGAATGGGTGTCGATGAAGCCCTTCGTGCGCGTGGAGCCAAAGACGGAGATATCGTTCGGATCGGTAAATTTGAATTTGAATTTGTTGACTAGTTAGATGTAAAGAGGAGAAGAAGATGGGAGATAAACCTATATCCTTTCGTGATAAAGATGGAAATTTTGTCTCTGCTGCAGACGTTTGGAATGCAGAAAAATTGGAAGAACTCTTTAATAAGCTGAATCCCAATCGTAAGTTACGGTTAGAACGGGAAAAATTAGCAACATCCAGTGAAAATTAGGAATCAGGAGAAAAAAATGGCAAAAACAATTCACACAGACAAAGCACCAGCAGCAATTGGACCTTATGTTCAAGGAAAAATTGTGGGCAATCTCTTATTTGCAAGTGGGCAAGTTCCGCTTTCACCAGAAACAGGTGAAATTGTTGGAGAAACCATCCAAGAACAAACCCAACAAGTATTGAGGAATATTGCTGCTATCCTTGAGGAAGCTGGAACGGACTTTGATCACGTGGTTAAAACAACCTGTTTCTTAAGTGATATGAATGATTTTGTACCTTTTAACGAGGTCTACAAAACAGCATTTTCAAGTGAATTTCCAGCACGTTCTGCAGTAGAAGTGGCTCGGTTGCCACGCGACGTCAAAGTTGAAATTGAAGTCATTGCAGAAGTATAGTCTGAATAGAGGAATGCATTCGGGAAATAAGAATGCTGGAGTGAGAGCCATCGACTGACCAACTGGAAAGATGATGGTCTCCTCCTTTTTTGTAAGGAAAAGGTGATTAGGATGACAGATACAGATAAAACAATTCAACTGGTCATTGTGACAGGAATGAGTGGTGCAGGAAAGACTGTAGCCATTCAATCCTTTGAAGATATGGGCTATTTCACCATCGACAATATGCCACCAGCTCTCTTGCCGAAATTTATTGAGCTGATTCAATTGTCGATGGACAACAATAAGTTGGCTCTCGTTGTGGATATGCGGAGCCGGTCTTTCTTCGCAGAAATTCGCTCCATTTTGGACGAATTAGAGAACCACGAAGGAATTGATTTTAAAATTCTCTTTTTGGATGCGACCGACAGTGAATTGGTTGCGCGCTATAAAGAGACTCGTCGGAGTCACCCACTGGCTGCGGATGGGCGTGTCTTGGATGGGATTACGTTGGAACGGGAACTTTTGGCTCCGCTCAAAAACATGAGCCAAAATGTCATTGATACGACGGAATTAACTCCTCGTAATCTTCGAAAAGTGATTGCTGAACAGTTCTCCAGACAAGATAGTCAGCCTGAGTTTCGGATTGAAGTCATGTCCTTTGGTTTTAAGTATGGTTTACCTTTAGATGCGGACTTGGTCTTTGATGTTCGTTTCCTACCAAATCCTTATTACAAACCAGAGCTACGGAATCAAACGGGCTTGGATGATGATGTCTATAACTATGTCATGGACCATCAAGAATCAGAGGAGTTTTATCGCCATCTCTACGATTTGATTGCTCCTATCTTGCCTGCATACAAGCGAGAAGGGAAATCTGTTTTGACGATTGCAGTGGGCTGTACAGGTGGTCAACACCGTTCAGTAGCCTTTGCAGCTCGTCTTGGACGGGATCTAGCGAAAGATTGGACGGTGAATATGAGTCATCGCGACAAAGACCGACGGAAAGAAACGGTGAATCGCTCATGAGAAAACCAAAGATGACCGTCATCGGAGGCGGTACAGGGATTTCCGTCATTTTGGACAGCCTTCGAAAAAAAGATGTTGAAATTACAGCTATCGTAACAGTAGCGGATGATGGTGGTAGTTCTGGTGAACTTCGAAAAAATATTCATCAATTGACACCACCGGGCGACTTGCGAAATGTGCTAGTAGCGATGTCAGACATGCCTCGCTTTTATGAAAAAGTCTTTCAATATCGTTTTGCGGAAGACGATGGACCACTAGCTGGGCACCCTCTAGGGAATTTGATTATTGCAGGGATTTCTGAAATGCAGGGGTCAACCTACAATGCCATGCAACTACTGACCAAGTTTTTCCATACGACAGGAAAAATCTATCCTTCTAGTGATACACCATTAACCCTTCATGCTGTCTTTACGGATGGGTCAGAGGTGGCTGGTGAGAGTGAAATCGCCCATCATGAGGGCATGATCGATTATGTTTATGTCACCAATACCTATAATGATGAGACGCCGAAAGCGAGTCGAAAAGTAGTAGATGCGATTTTAGAAAGTGATATGGTGATTTTAGGACCAGGATCACTCTTTACATCGATTCTTCCTAATCTAGTGATCGAAGAAATTGGTCAGGCCTTGCTTGAAACAAAAGCAGAGGTCGCTTATGTCTGCAATATCATGACCCAACGTGGGGAGACAGAACACTTTACCGATAGTGACCATGTATCCGTCCTTCATAAACACTTGAAGAAGCCGTTTATTGATACTGTTTTGGTCAATATTGAAAAAGTCCCTCAAGAATATATGGACACGAATCGCTTTGATGAATACCTGGTTCAGGTAGAACACGATTTTGCAGGTCTAAAATCGCAGGTTCCCCGGGTCATTTCCTCTAATTTCCTTCGTCTGGAAAATGGTGGCGCCTTCCATGATGGAGGAGCTGTGGTAGATGAACTGATGCAAATTGTACAGGTGATTAAATGAGTTTTACAATTAAAGTAAAAGAAGAGCTCTTGACCCTTCACCGCTTTGAGAAAAGTGAGTTATCTGCTCTGATTAAGATGTCAGGTAGTTTGGGTCTAAGTATGGGGGGCTTAAGTTTGTCTTTGACCACAGAGAATGCTAAGATTGCCCGCCATATCTACGAATTGATTGTAGAATTTTATCAGGTCAAATCGGACATTCGTCACCACCAAAAAACCAATTTGAAAAAGAATCGCGTTTATACCGTTTCTATTGATGAAAAGGTCGAAGAGATTCTTGCAGACCTGCACTTAGCAGATTCTTTCTTTGGTATTGAGACGGGGATTGACCCAAGAATTTTAGAAGAAGATGAAGCGAGTCGAGCTTATCTGAGAGGCGCTTTCCTAGCAAGTGGGACCATCAAGGATCCAGAGTCTGGTCGCTATCAATTAGAAATTAGCTCTGTTTATTCTGACCATGCCCAGGACTTGGCCAACCTCATGCAACACTTTTTGTTAGATGCCAAGACCATCGAACGCAAAAAAGGAGTCGTCACCTATTTGCAACGGGCAGAGGATATTATTGATTTTCTCATCTTGGTAGAAGCCAAGCAGGCTTTGGAAGAATTTGAGTCTGTCAAGGTCATGCGAGAAGCACGCAATGATCTCAATCGAGCCAATAATGCTGAAATGGCCAATATCGCACGTACGGTTACAGCTAGTATGAAGACAATTAACAATATCGTTAAAATCATGGATACCATTGGATTAGGTGGTCTTCCGGTCGAGCTTCAGGAAGTTGCCTATGTTCGAATCCAGAATCCCGACTATTCCATCCAGCAAATTGCGGATGCTCTGAAAACTCCCTTAACCAAAAGTGGCGTCAACCATCGCTTGCGAAAAATCAATAAGATAGCAGACGAGCTAGATGAACTATAAGAAAAAAACCTTTGAATCATTGATTCGAAGGTTTTTTCTTACAAACTAGTCGAATGGACTGGTTGAACTTTCTTGTCTGGATAAATGTAATTAATGGCATTATTTACTGCAGTCGGAGCTTCGCCCAGACCAGTAGCAATCAAATCGATTTTTCCTTCGTAGAAGCAACAGTCGCCGCAAGCGTAAATGCCTTCTCGGCTGGTCTCTTGTTTGCGGTTCACGAGGATTTTATGGCGTTGGAGGTCCAAGCCCCATTCTTTCAACTTCCCAACGGATGATTTAAAGCCATAGTTGACAAAGAGTTCATCGATGGGGAGTAATTGGGTTTCATCTGATTTAACCTTGGTAATTTCCAGATGGCTAGCACGGCCATTTTCTCCAATTAAACGGCTAGGAACATAAGGAGTTTGAATAGAGACAGAAGAAGCCTTTAATTCTTCAACGCTGTGTTCGAGTGCACGGAAATTATCACGACGATGGACTAAAGTTGTCGGTGCGATTTTTTCAAAGGCTAGGGCCCAATCGACAGCTGAATCTCCTCCTCCTAGAATAGCAACTTGTTTGCCGGCATATTGTTGGATATTTGAAACATGGTAGTGAACGTTCTCAAATTCCTCAGCCCCATCCACTTCTAAAGGACGAGGTTTAAAGGCACCACCACCCATCGCAATAATGACAGCACGGCTGAAATGCTGGTCTTTATTGGTTTCAATGAGGAAGTGATCCTCGTTTTTAAGAATGTCCAAAACGGTTTCGTTCAGACAAATGTCGGTCTCGAATGATTCTAATTGATCGATCAACCGTTGGGATAATTCTTCTCCGGTTAAGTTCGTAAAACCAGGGACATCCAGGATTCGTTTTTCAGGATAGAGAATAGCGGGTTGACCACCTAGTTGAGGAAGGGAATCAATCAATTTCACTTTTACTTGACGCATATGGCCATAGAAGGCAGCAAAGAGCCCAACAGGGCCACCACCAATAATGGTAATGTCATAGATTTCAGACATGAGATCTCCTTTGTGATGTGTAACTAGTCCTATTGTATCATAATTCGGGGATAAATAGAAAGTGTAGAAAGTACAAGGATAGAAAAGGATGAATCAGGGGATTGAGATATATTTTTTAAAAATAATGTTCGGTTTATTTACAAGTCCTCAATAATCTGTTAGAATAAATTATTATTATTTTTATTTATAAGGAGATTATTCAAAAATGCAATTTGATTTTTGGGTTAAAGTTGCGACCGAATTTATTGCAACAGCTTTCTTGATTATTTTAGGAAATGGTGCTGTTGCAAACGTTGAATTGAAGGGTACCAAGGGGCATCAGAGTGGATGGCTTGTGATTGCAATCGGGTATGGAATGGGTGTTATGATTCCAGCTTTGATGTTTGGTAACGTTTCTGGTAACCACATTAACCCTGCTTTCACGATTGGTCTTGCAGTTAGCGGACTCTTCCCATGGGAAAATGTTATATACTACGTCGTTGCTCAAATTCTTGGAGCCATGTTTGGACAATTGGTTGTCGTTGCGACTCACCGTCCTTACTACCTTCAAACGGAGAATCCAAACAATATCTTGGGAACATTCTCAACGATTTCTAGCTTGGATAAAGGAACTCCAGAATCACGTAAAGCAGCAACTATCAACGGTTTCATCAACGAGTTTGCTGGATCATTCGTCCTTTTCTTCGGTGCACTTGGTCTAACAAAACACTTCTTCGGTGCAGAGATTGTTGGCTTAGCTCAAAGAGCTGCTACTGAGCAAGGTGGAATTTTTGATGCGAATTCAACAGCAGCAAAATTGGCCTTGGCTCAAGCAGATGCTCCTGGTTTAGGAGTGGCTCACTTGGCGCTTGGATTCCTCGTTATGGCTTTGGTGACATCACTTGGTGGTCCTACAGGACCTGGTTTGAACCCTGCTCGTGACCTTGGTCCACGTTTGCTTCACGCCTTCCTTCCAAAATCTGTCCTAGGAGAACACAAGGGAGATTCAAAATGGTGGTACGCTTGGGTACCAGTTGTAGCACCAATCTTGGCTGCTATCGCTGCCATTGCTCTCTTTAGCTACCTTTATAAGTAAGACCAGAACACTTTTCGTAGCACTACGGAAAGTGTTTTTATCTTTTGCAGAGTAAATCGTTTTTATAAAAGGAGTAGGGATGAAAGAAAGGAATCTAATAGAAGAGAATAGAAGAGCGGATCATTTGAGTTTTTTATATTATTTGCATGAGGAGAAGGATTTTCGTGTGGAAGCACTCGAGGATTTATGTCAGTATCTAGAAAGGCTGGAATCAGTCAGTATCGAACAGCTAAAAGATGTGCGCTGGATTGAATGTCAAATTTTGCGCCATATGGTCTATCATTTTGATCCAAATGATCTAAGTAGAATTCGCAATCTCCCAACGAATTATTGGGAGGAATTGGAAGCATTCGAACAAGTAGTGTCAAAGCTTTATGATCGTTATGAATGAAAGGATTTTCCAAAATCTGAAATTCTAGCACAGTTTTGAAGCTAAGATGATGGTGAGAGATGAATTCCTTTAAGTAAGTGGTAAGAGTTTTTAGAATAATAAATAATCCTGTATTTATGAGGAGAACGGAGAAATCTGTTCTCCTTTTTTGTTCGTTTAAAATCTCATGAAGAAGGGAGTCTTGCCATGAAGGGTTTGGAAATTGTGATGAATATAGACACTTTAGAAGTTTATGAAGTCATTGACCATGATCAGGAAACGAGTTCAGATGTAACAGAAGAAACTGCTGATTCTATTTCTCTTCAACAGGAGCCAGAAGTAACATTTTATCAAATGAATTTATTTGATGAGATAAACTTTGTAAATACATCTTAAATAGTACTTAAGACAAAATAAAACTAGGAGGCTAGAATGATTAGAAATGAATTTTATGATCAGTTAATCAATAGTGAGCCAATGGGTTTTATTGATCCTTTAACTGACTTAGGAGAATTTGATTCTATTCAGATGAAGTTCAAAAAATCTGTTAAAAGCCTGGTAAATAAGTACTCTGGTAAACCTTATAATCTTAATTGGCAAAATAAGATTGAACAGATGAGAGTGCTGTATATTCAGTACCAGAAAAGCTTGAAATTAGAAGATGAGGAACAAGCGGTTCATAACAGAGTTAGAAACAAAGAGTCTAAAGAACATGTTCATGAAATCGTTACAACATATTTGAAGTTAGGTTTCAGATTTAAAAAGATTGAAGCAAGGGTATCCCTATTCAATACTCGTCTTCGTAGGAATTGGAAGAGAAGCGACTATGTAACAACGTCAAATCCTGAGTTTTACTTAAAAAAAGACTTGCAATATGGTTATTGTTTACCTAATTCCTCACTTCCCAAAAGTATGAGAGCTAAAATGGATGTGGAGGCATTCTATCAAGGCCTCACACATGCAAAAACATCAAAATTGATGTCTGAGGAGCTATTAAAGGAAAAAGATGAATTTAACTAATATTTATAGTTTAATCCTCAAAGACGGATTAAGACAAACCAAATTTAAGAATAGCCATTTAAAGCTAGTCTCTTCAGCTGAGGAAGGAAAACGTGGGGCTATTTTCGGATATCGTTCTAAAGCAAATATGATTAAGGCACGTGGCCTTGTATTGACATCGATAGAAGCTATTGAAGAAAATCAAGATCATTTCACTCACTGGACACCTAACGTCTATCGTTTCGGTACCTATAGCGATGATAAACGTCGAGTGACACGTGGCCACTCTGAAGATAATCTCAGACAGATTAACACCTTTTATATCGACTTTGATATTACCTCTTCAGCTGAAGAGATGACCTCTGGAGATATTTTAACAGCTGCCATTGATCTGGGATTTATGCCAACTCTGATTTTAAAATCAGACAAAGGTTTTCAGGCTTACTTTGTATTGACAGAACCAGCTTATGTTACGGCACATTCTCAATATAAAGTTGTAAAAGTGGCCAAGGCAATCTCTCAAAATTTACGCAACTATTTTGGTCAAACTTTGCCAGTTGATATGACGTGCAACCATTTTGGAATAGCTCGTATGCCACGGACAGATAACATTGAGTTCTATCATGAAGAGTACATCTATTCATTCCAGGAGTGGTTAGATTGGTCTATGAAACAGTCTGATCTACCATTTCCAAGTAAGAAGCCAAATCTAACGGTGATTTCAGGTTCTGAAGGAGTTAAACAGGTAGATGAACCCTGGTATGGTTTGCTGCTGAGAGAAGCCAATATTAGAGGTGCTAAAGCATTGATGGGAAGAAACAATGTTCTCTTCACATTAGCATTGGCTAACTTTTCAAGTGGTGTCTCTCAGAGCGATTGTGAGGCTGTTTTAGCTGATTTCAATGAACACTTGGCCGAACCGCTCTCTCAGGACGAGTTCCTGAAAGTCATTCATTCGGCTTATTCAGAAAAATATGAAGCTGCCAGTCGAGATTATATCAAATTACTATGTAAGGCTTGGGTTAATGAGAGTCTGAAGGATTCAGATTTATTTATCAAACAGCGCTGGTACAAATTCAAAAAGAAACGTGCTGATCGCAAAAATAGTCATCTTCACGAGTGGAAAGCAGACATCATGGCTTACTTGGAAGGTTACTTTCAGTCAGAAGATCCATTCATCCAAACTACTAAGAAGGCTATCAGAGAAGAATTGAACATTCCTGAGCGATCATTGGATAAAGTCTTAAAAGCTCTAAAAGCTGATCGTAAGATCTTCCTTGTAGTTAAATCTGGACGAGGTGGAGGCATTAGATTAGCTTCAGTCAAAGCGATTGTTCTTTCTCTTATTCAGGTGAAAAAGGAGCATCAAGAGGCTTATTTTTCCAATATAGCTGCTTTCTTTGAAGAGAGCTTAGGATTTACTAAACAGGTAATAGGGGGTGTTAAAAATGGGCTTAAACAAGCTAAACAACTATCTTTATTTGAGGTTGACATTGGATAATAAATAAAACCCGCAAATTGCCATTACATTTATATCTAGGATACGTAGGGCTAAAAAAGTGACTAGATAAAACTAGCAGCTATTCGACTAGAAAGAAAAATAGATCGAGGGTACGGAAATGGAAATGATCTTAATTATTTTAGGAGTTAGTATATTGGGGAGTTCCACTTTGCTAATTTTATAGGAATGCTATATGCTAACCATCAAATTCGTTATAGAGATGAATATGATAGAGAGTTAGAGAGTGATTATTAAGCACTTATGGAACAGCTTAGAAAGTGAGGTACTATATGGGATACGTTATTTTTAGCTTTGAAGATGGAGATTATCTTTATGATAATCAAGGACAAATATTGGTGTTTAAGAGTAGAGGATTAGCTTGTCAGTACATGCAGGTTCATTATCATATTCCTTTACCTCTTCAGAAGACTAAGAGGGTGATGAACTATCCAAATTTCTATCAGGCACCTTTCAAGATTCATAAGGTTTGTTAGAAAGGAAGTAGTAATGAAACAAAAGGATGAAATTCTTTACGTTGGAAGACTATATCTATTTGGTATTCCTCTATGGAAAGTGAAAAAGACTAAAAGAGATTGGCTGGAAGCAACAGCCTTGATGTCCACAAAAAGGAAAAGAATTGAATGTGTCTTTATTGATGATGAGGAGGATGAACATGACGGAGAATTTTAAGATTGTACGTGGTTATTATTTAACAGGAGTAGGACAAGAACCTTCTGCTCATTATTTTAAAATCACAGATACTTTTCCTGAATTTGAAACACTGAAGGCGGGTGATATTGCTCTAACGTTCTATCAGAATTTAGAAGCTATTACAAGCCTACCAGCACTGATTAGAGTAGATGGGGTAATTGAAGCTGAGAAACAGGTTCTTGAGTTTCTTCAGAGTGAAAAGAAGGACCATCTTCCTATGTTGCCACTGGTTAGTGTTTATGAAGCCTTTGATCCCCTACATTTTAAATTGGTTATGACTACTTTTGAGAAATTAAGGTCTGAGATGAAACGCTTGGCCAAGGTTAGTTATGTTCAAGGTGATTTATTTGAGTTTTTAGGAGGTGAAGGATAATGACTGATAGGTTTGAGTTTTCTAAACTGTTTTTGGGGACCTTAGCTGCTGTTGTAGTGATTCTTTTTACAGTTATTGGGATACAGACTACCTGGAGTACTTACGTCGTCAAAGATTATAATAAGCATCTTACAGGACAAGTCTATGTGGATGCTGCGGTCAATCAAAATGTTAATCTGGTCTTTTATCGTAATGGCTGTCCTTATTGTAAGGCAGGGAAGAAAGCAGTTATTGCTGTGACTGAGAAGAGTTCTTATCCGACATTTTACGTTGATGTCGAATCAAAAGATGGCCAGTTATTGGTTGAAAAATACCACGTTGACAAAGCAGCGACTCTCGTCACAATACGGGATGGTAAATCTAAGCTTTATCATTATGCAACTAAAGATAAAGATGGCCAGATAGTCGCTGATCTGAGTAGTATCAAGGAGGCTTTAAATGACTAAAAAATCTTTTGAAAAAAGATATGAGGTGGTAGTAGATGATTATGATATTGGTAAAAAAGGGCATAAGACTCAGGAATTTATTGAGGCTAATACTGACTTAGAAAAGGTGTTGGCAGCTAACGAAGAAGCATGATAGAAAGGAAGTACAACTGATGATTGATACTATGAAGAATTTGATTGAAAAGATAAAATCCAGCTCTTTTGTTAAACCATTTATAGGGACGAAGAGGTGGTTTCAAGAGAATGTTATTAAGCGAAAGCTGGTCATATTTTCAGTGATTTTTACAGCTTGGATCAGTTTATTACTTGGGGCTTTTTACTCTCCACAGAGGCAAACATATACTGATGAACAACTAAAAACAAAACAGACGTTTGAAAATGGAACAGGGGAAATTAAACTGACTAGTCAGACTTATTCTGCTGAAACAGGTATCATTGTTCTTCAATTTGAGACAAAAGATTCTACCTCTCCAGTCGATCGTGGGATTGATACAAAACGTCTCAAATGGAACCTCTATGCTAAAAAGAAAACCAGTCAAACCACGATGGAGATTGTCCCCATCGTAGACAATAAAATCTCAGTCATTATTCGCAACGTACCTAAGGATTTTGGTGCCTATGCGATTGATATTACGAACAAGACGGTTTCCACTAGCTCAATTGATAATGATGTTTCCAGTACTTCAAATGATCAAAAGAAGCCATTTAAAACAAAAGATAGGGGAGATGCTAATGTTGTTCAATTCTATGTGACGACTCAAAACAGTCAGCTTAAGAAGAGAAAAATAAGGACAGTTTCTCGTGAGGAATTTGCCTTATCAGAGATCAAAGAAGAGAAGACCTTCCAAGCAAGTCAGATCAAAAAATTAAATAACTCAATCAAACAGCTTAAGGCTTCAATCGAAGATGATAATTCTCGTAAAGAGGGTCTTCTCAAAGAAGCAGAATATCTATCTGGTGATGATTTAGAAGCTAGTCAGAAAGATATTGCTACCATTGATAGTAACATTGAAACTAAGAATAGGTCCATCGAAACAGCTAATCAAAATATTGAAAAGGTTCAAGTCAAGATTAAAAGCCTAGAGAAAAAAGAGACTGCTATTAAAGATGGAACCTTTGAATTTTCTAACCCAATTGAAACAGTCGAGATGAAATAAAGAAAGGAAATCAACATGAAAAAACTCACTTCAAAATGGAAATCACTTAACAAAAAAGGTCTAAAACTTTCACTATTTTGTGCTCTAAATTGGCTTATTGTATTTATTGCTAAAGCTCAATTTTTTATCTTCTTAGTTATGTTTTCGGGAACGCTGACATATTATTTACCACAAGATTATCGCATTATGACTGTTAATCTTGTAGAGTTTTTTGTCATGGCAAAAGTTATTATTTATTTTATTCAGATGGTTTGGTCACGAGAGTCTAGACGCTTTCAATCAGTGCTAAATATTTGTGTATTATTGGTATTTTTCGTAGCAGGAACTAAATATGCGGCACAATACACAGTTACAGAGGAGTTGGTTACTGACTTATGTAAATTCATGATTATGAGTGCCATTTTTCAAACTCTAGTGACATTTCTTCAGCCGATATTGTTTAAGAGATATATCTTTAAAAATATCATCAACAAAGAATACTTGGGCATTCGAAAGCTAACGGATGATTTGCCACCAGAAATTAATTTTTACACGGATGCAGCTGAAGCAGATGCAGATAAACGAATGCGACAAATTAATCAAAAAGTGATCAAACAACCGTATCAAGATATTGTCGAATTGAGCTTTTTGAACAGAGAAGTGATAACAGCTATTGGTTGTAAAGCAGCTTCATTTGGAAAAGAAGCTGAACGTACTTTTATAGACGATGATACCATCTATTATCCAGTCTTTACGGTTCACCCTTTCGGAATTTCGGAAGGGGAATCAGGCTTTTATCACGAACTAATTAAACTCAAACTCAGCCGAAAATCAGCTTTTACTGTAACAGGTGAAAGCGTACTGAAGAAAGATTTTTAACATGTGATGCTCCCTAGTTTTAATTAGGGAGTTTTTACTTTGTCCCCTTAATGCAAGAAACCTCATTATCCCTTACACTAAAATCATTAAATAAAGGAGGCTATTAAATGGCAAAAAAAGATCTTACAAAAATTGATTTAGAACTTGAAGAGGCAAAGAAAAAAGTTGCTTCTTTGGAAAATGAACGGAAGCTAGCAGAAGAAAATATTCAAAAACAAATTGGTAAAATCTACGTTCAAATTCAACTCAAAAAAGATAAAACTCAGACCTATGAAATGATTTTAGATGATCTCAAAACGGAGCTTACTCTTATTCGAGAAGAAGAAAAAGCACAACGTGAGGCAGCTAAAAAAGAACGTGAAAACGTGGAACAATAACCTTCATTTTTCAGCTGAAGAAGCATCTTATCACGCTATTTAACGGAGTGTGTATTTGTACACCTCTACAGTGTGTTTAGGTGTGGGGGATATTGTACATGATAGAGTACCTCGTGTGTTTAAGTGCGTCTGGCATGTGTGTGTTTAGTAGGCGTAGCCGAGAGAATTGGGGACACGGGAAACGTTGATACTATCAACTCCCAGCGGTACGATGGGACAGTTTCCCTTATGCTCTTTTCATGGGCTAGAACACATTAAGTGGGCTAGGTCTTGAAAAACCGCAAAAGTAGAAAATTTATTTTCGTGACGTTGCGAGGTTGAGGTTTTCTTTTTTGCTTCTTTTAGCTTTTGCCTCGTCAAAAGAAAAAAGAAGGGCGCTGTTTTTTGAAAGGAGATAATCATTTTTGTATGGTAATGAAAAGAACAGAGTTAAAAATACGTGGCTTAACTGAAAAAGAAATTGATTATTTAAAAGCTCAATCAAAGAGAACAAAATCGAAATCATTTAATGATTTTTTAGTTCGTGTCTTGCGTGAAAAGATTGAAAAGGATCAATTTAATTTTGCTGAAGCAAACTATCTTGCTCATTTAGAAAATATGAAATTAACGTCAGATCATGTTTTACGATTAACGCAAAAACAGACAGAAATTTTATCGGACTTTGAAACGAAAATGGGTCGGTATGCTGATCACATTTCACGATGGTTGGAATACGAAGGTGAGGTAGAAAGGGATGACTAAGGAAATTAGATTACGCAAAGTTCCTGATGAACTATTTGTGCAATTAGAGATGATGTCTGAAAAATTTCAGTATCCTAATCTTGCCGATTTTTTGATGTCTCAGTTGTATCGTATTGTCGAAAATGATGGTCTTGATTTGTATGATAATAAGTTTGCAGCGACGTTGGCAGATATTAAAGAACAACAAGCTCAAATTTTGGATCAACTTCTCAAAAATGAAATTAAGTTATTAGCCTATCATGCTAAACAAGATATTGTCGAAGAGTTAACGACAGATTGGTTACAATTTATGGATGATGTTGATGCGCTGGCTGCTGAAAGAAGAGCAGGAGGACGATAATGAAGAAGAATAAATTTTTGCTAGTCAGTGTTTTGTTCATCGCTATTTTTTTAGTGCAGCCACAAAATTTTCAATCTTTAAAAAGTGCTTTTACTCAAAATGATATAGCTACTCAATTGAACATATCAGATTCACCTGAAGAAAAAAATAGTGACTTAGGAAATGCTCATCAGACCCAAAATGAAGAACTAAAATCAAAAGTGTTTGATGGCCAACATCAAGTCATAGTCATTAATGAGAAAGCGCAATTTACGATAGATGAATTGAGCTTGAAAAATGGTTCATGGGAAAAATATAGTAACCTTGATCTTTTGAATCGTGTTGGGGTTGCTGAAGCAATGTTGGGTAAAGACTTAATGCCAACAAGTGAGCGTGAAGACATTTCATCGGTGGAACCAACTGGCTGGAAAAATAAAAAAATCAACTTCAATGGAAAGCAAGATTATCTATATAATCGTTCTCATCTAATTGGTTTTCAACTCACTGGTGAGAATGCAAACGTGAAAAA
This sequence comes from Streptococcus sp. SCPM-O-B-15294 (M123), assembly GCF_058200455.1. Taxonomy (NCBI): domain Bacteria; kingdom Bacillati; phylum Bacillota; class Bacilli; order Lactobacillales; family Streptococcaceae; genus Streptococcus; species Streptococcus sp. SCPM-O-B-15294 (M123). The sequence goes on from NZ_JBYQGU010000002.1 coordinate 184,911, forward strand.
TCTATTTACAGGTACACGTGCGCTTAATGCTAACTTTAAAGATGAAAAATCATCAATGGTCTACTATGAAAATTTAGTCGCAAATTATATAAAAGAGACAGGTCATCATGTTCGTTATCGAGTAACACCTATTTTTAAAAACGTAGAATTAGTTGCTCGTGGTGTTCGTCTGGAAGCACAAAGTATAGAAGATGATACTGTATCTTTTGATGTTTATATTTTTAACGTTCAACCAGAATATGAGATTAATTATTTAACAGGAACTTCCAAAAAATTATAGTAAAGGGGAAATAATGGCAACTAGAATTAACATCTATTTTAACGAAGAAACACTACAAAAGTTTTCTGAAATCAAAGCCTATTTATTAGCAGATGTAGGAGAGAGTTTGGAGCGTCCAGGTCAGAAACAGTCAGCGACTGTTGTTAAGTTGATTGACGTTTTCTATAAACTTTTTTTAGAAACAGAAGATAAACAAAATTTTTCAGAAAGATTATCTCGGCTGGAAAAAAATTTGGCCAACTCAGATGAAGAGCGGACTTTAAAATCTATCCGTCGTCAATTGGATCAGCTGCTTTATTTAGAATTGACTAATTTCCATGCCATCACAAAAGGCAGTGACTTTGATATTCAAGATTTAGAGTCTGTTCATTCTCGTTTTGATCCAGCTCAACATGAATTGATGGCTAGAATTGATGACATTATTAAAGAAGATGTAGCACGTGGCCAAACCATTAAGAACTCACATTGAGGATTTTCAAAATGACTGATATTGTTGATATATATTTAGAAACAGGAGACTTTCATGAAGCAGTAAAGCAATCAGGGTTACCGACTCATATTGCTCACTTGAAATTAATAAAGAGTGGCTGCTTGAAAATCCAAGATAAAATTCAGTACGGTTCTCGGACGGCTAAACTGGGAGGAATGGCAGAAGAACTCTTTCAAAAATATGTTCCAGAAGCAACAGATGCTAATAAATATTTCAAGAAAAATAATCCTGTCTATGATTTTTGGTTTGATGGCTTGACGATTGATGTTAAGTATAGTTCCTTACATAAAAAGAAAAATGGGAACTCTCAACATTGGCAATTTAGAACAAATGGCAGCCAAGATTTTATTGTAGCTTTTCTTGAACGAGAAAGTGGTTTAGAATTGGATAGACCAAATATTTTGTTAATCCCTATGCAATTTATTGAAGCCAAAAAAGAGTTGCATATATCTCAATCTGGGCCATGGTTTCAAGACTTTAAGGTTGAACCTGAAGAACTCCAACCACTACTGAAAGATTATGTTCAATTAAGAAAAGACGGGCTATTTTGATTAGGAGAGGAGCATAAGAGATGAATGTATCGTCTAGTCCTAATATTACATTTATGCTGCAATACACAGAGGCTAATAGTCAATATGTGGATTATACTAATAGAGATGAGGCTGTCAAAATTGATGAAGAATTGTCCTTAGAGACAAACAGGCAAATAGTGGAAGGATTGACTGAAGATGAAATGGATAAGATTCAGGAAGCAGTTCCTGAAACACAATTGAACTTCAGAGAATACATCGATTACATGAACCGTTCGTATGCAACAGAAAATCAATCTGAAGAACTAACAGCTGTCTTTACTCAGGAGGCAGATTATCTCCAGAAACGTCGATTAAATGACCTAAAAAATAAGTTGGAATCAGCTTATCAAAATGGTTCTCTTCTTTGGCAGGGTGTTATTTCGTTTGATAATGCTTTTCTTGCTGAGCAGGGATTATATGATGTTGCGACTGGCCAAGTTGATCAAAAAGCGATTAAGGCTGCTATGCGTGACATGATGCCAACCCTGATTCAGAAAGAAGGTCTTTCAGATTCTGCGTTTTGGTGGGGAAACATCCATCTCAATACAGACAATGTGCATATTCACTTTGGGTTATCTGAAGTAGAATCTAACCGTGAAAAAATATTCTATCGGCCCCGTGGACGGATGGAGTATAAGGGAAACTTCTCTCAAAAAACAATTAACCGTTTCAAAAGCGGTGTTTATCACGGCTTGCTTAAAGAGGAAACACGATCAAATCTTCTTAGAAAAGAACAGATTCTAGCTAATCTCAAAGCAGATTTGATGACTTCTGTTTACCAGGAAGATAAGATTACTTCTTCAGCTGAAAAAAATTTTTTGGAACAAGCTTACAATCACTTACCCCTTAATAAAAAGTGGCGCTATGGATCAAATGCTAGAGATTTTACGGTTAGTAAGTTTTTTCTTGATCGTTACCTCGATTCTTATTTACAGAATGAAGGTAGTGCTGCCTATCAAGAATTTCTCAAAGAGACTAGAGAATTTCTATTGGCTTATGAAGGTGTCTATTCAGCTGAAAAAAATCAAGTCTATGAAAAACTACGTAAAGTCGATGGTCAAACCATCAGAACGCTGGCAGAGTCAAAAGGATATGATTTAGAGCATCATTTGGCACGTCGTATTATGGATTTAAGAGAACGATTGGCCAATAATATCTTACGATCGTTTAAAGAGGCTGCCCCACAAATACAGGACGTTCAGCTGGAAAAAAATTTGGAGAATTTTTCTGTTTTGAATCAGAAGAAAATTTTAGAACAACTTCCTGAAGCAAGTGTTGTAAAAAGTTTAGAAAGCTGGAAAAAATTGGGTTATTCTGTTAAAACTGGAGAACAGCCAATTAGTATTATCAAGCCTATTTATGAAGCTTATGATAAGAATGGTAAAGGAATAGGACAGCCAGAATTTGTACAAGATACTGTTTATGATATTAGTCAGCTAACAGAAAATATTCAGCTGAAAAGTCTAACCTTGAAAGACCTCTCTCTGTTTTCTTCTAGTGAGTTGAAAGAGTTAGTAGATGCTGCTAAGTCAAAACCAACGCTTTCTGAAAAAGAACGTCGTGAATTAGGTACCTTCCGCTATGCTTTAAAACTTAATATGCTAGAGGCTAGTCAGAAAGAATTGCAAGTGCGTCAAAAGCTCCTGGAACAGATACAGCCTTTAGCCTCTGATCAGCCATTTGTGGACTTTAAAAAGCAATCCTTAACGCAAGAATTAAGATCAATTGAACTACAATTGACTCCTAATTTTAAGCTTTCAGAAGATGATAAAGCCTTGAAAGAGCGGTTGAAGAGTCAGTTTGAAGATAGTGTTGCCCTTCCTGTTTCAAAGGCCCTTCCTGGAGCCATACAACTTCCTATTAGGCAGCTTAGGACTGAGTTGGGATTAGTTGATCAGATTCAGGATGATAATATTTTAACGCTTCTAAAAGGTAGGCCAACGACAAAGAGAGACTATGTTGAGGAGCTTCAGACTTATATTTCTATTTTCCAGTTGAAATACCAGATCAATAATAGAAATCAACAGATGAGCCAGTCATCGGATGAAGCAGCTATCAGGGAGATGAAGGTGGCTAATGCTAAAGGATTCTCTGAATTAAAACGTTTATATGAGAAACTGCAACCAACAAATGATAGTCAAAGTCAGATTGCTCAAACAGTTTCTAAGCAATTACAAGAGCGTAAAGTTATCAAAAAAGCACAGTTGCAACAGTCTCAAGGACCTGTAAAGTTGAATACGGACTTCATGCGTCAATTGTCTTCCTCCCTGAATCGTTCTCAGCTGGCAAATAAAAAAGCACTTATGGAACGTGCTAGAAGTGATGAACGTGAAGAACAAGAAGAACGCAGGCAAGCCCAGCGTTAATAAGTCATTGATGGATTATCAATGGCTTTTTTTGTTTAAAAATCTCCTATGATTTGTCCCCTTAACGCAAGAATTGCCATTATCTCTTAGACTAGAAGTAACTGTAGATACAGGAAGGAGGTGGTGATAATGCTACAATTTCCAAGCGTTTATGAAGAAGAATTTGACTTTGAGACTGACTGGTTGGTTAAAGCAATTGATGATACTCAAAAACGAATTCTTTTTGCTGGTCAAGGAAAAAATGGGGATTTGGAGTTGGAATTGGACTACCAAAATAATCCAGAAGAATTTGAGCATTTTTCAGTAGGTGATCTAGTTTCATTGCCAAGAGAACTGTTTATTGTGCCTGAAACGGCACCATATCGGCCAAAATATGAGTGTTTCTAGTGAATGAAAGGAGTTTTTATGGCAGAAGAACACACACAACAGCCTACGACACGTGGAAAAGGCCGTCGAGAGAGAGTAGAATATGCTAGATCTCGTGATATTTTAGACGTTGCTAGTGAGCTGAGCATGGAATTGGTACGTTCAGGACGAGATTACCGCTGGAAAGAACATGATTCTATGGTTATTTCGCCTGATAAGAATATGTGGAACTGGTTTTCACGACACCAAGGCGGCGATGTCATTTCACTTGTTGAAACGATGAAAGAGGTGAACTTTAATCAGGCGATTGACTACTTAAATGATGGCAGTTTTAAGGAATATACAGCTGTTGAGAGGGTACAAGATCCGTTTTCATATTATCTTGATCCTTATGAGCAGCCATTCGATGCAGCTAGAACCTATCTAAAAGAACAGCGTGGCCTATCAGATGAAACCATTGATTTCTTTCTTGATAAAGGAGTACTTGCCCAAGCTAATGCCAAGGTAAATGGAAGTATTGAACCCGTTGTTGTCTTCAAATCGCTTGATTTTTCAGGTGAGATTGTAGGGGCGACTCTGCAAGGAATTGAAGAGAATTGGGAGAAATGGCCAGAACGTGGTTATGCTAAGAACATTGTCCGAAATTCAGATGGTATTACTGGTTTGCATGTGGATATTGGTCAACCTAATCGTCTTATCTTTGCAGAAAGTGCTATTGATTTAATGTCTTATTATGAGTTACATAAAGACAGTCTTCAGGATGTGCGTCTAGTATCGATGGATGGAATAAAAGAAGCGGTTATTGGAAGACATTTAGCCCAGCTTCAGTCGGATATTTCAGGACGACCGTTGCGCTGGAGTTATGAACAATTAGCTGAAGGATTACAAACAGCCATTGATAATAATTTCTTTGCGGATGGAAAACACGCAGACTGGATTACTCTTGCAGTAGATAATGATGAAGCAGGTAGAACTTTTATTGACACTCTGAGAGAAAAAGGGGCTACTATTAACGAGGATTTACCCGATTTACAACCAGGACAAGATAAAACAGACTGGAACGATGCCTTAAAAAACCCTCCAGTTGATAATAGTCGTCTTGGCCAAGCAAAGCGTAAGTTAGAACGCATTAATAATGAATTTATGGATGCTACCGATGCGGTTTACAGCCATTCTGCAATGGCAAATGGCCAACCGATGAATGATAAACGCAACGGTGCTGCCTTCTTTAAACGACAAGAACAACTGGAAAATAAGGTCTTTAATAAATTGGATGAGATTAAAAAACAAGAAGAACGAGTTGAAAGATTAGAGCAACAACAGCGTTTTAAAGAAGAAGGATTAAACCGTAAAGGAAACGGTCTTGATATGAGTGTACAAAACATTCCTAGAATCCGTGAAGAACTTGAGAAGGCTGAACGAGGGGAAAGCCATTATACTAGGGAGACTATTAAACGCTATCGAGAAGAACTGAAACGTCTGGAAAGTATATCTGAGCAGATGTCGTCTGTGACAATCCAACCGAGTACCCAAGCGTTGATTGATGATGGCAGTGTCAATCAGTGGGCTAAGCAACCTAATCTTTACTTTGTAAAGGGGCTTAGACGAGTAGCGGTGGAACTCACTGAAGAAGGGACGTTTGTTCCATCTACCAAGTATCGTCCTAAAACAGACGAGGAAAAGACTGTGATGGATGACTTGTTAAATAGACAAAATGATGTGGATCTTCCAGGGATTTCTTCAGTCGAACCAGAACAAAAAGAGGAATCAATCCCAGGACAAACAGAAGGTGAACAAGGGGTTTTGTTTGAAAACCTTGCTGATGTTACTCCATCTTCAGATCATGCAATGGAACCAGAACTACAAGTTGTTTTTGATTTCTCGGAGAATCCAAAATTATCTAAACAGTATTCTTCAGGAGAGGTTATTCCTTATAATGACTTCATAGCCAAACTCTATGAAGAGAATGACTGGCAGCTTATCATTCCAGATTCAGGGTATGATAAGACTTATTTTGCTTTGCAAGATGAGTCAGGAAATTCTTTAATATCGTCTATTCGTTATGATATTGGTAGTGAACGTGAAGATCTTTCTGAACAATTGAATCAGGATTTGCCTGCACCTTATTTGGAGTTAGCTCAAAAAGCAGATCACGACTATCGTGCTCAAGTATCTTATGATACTTTTAAAGCTAATCAAGAAAGATTATCTGAGGCGGTTCAAAGTCAAATTCAAGCTGGAGCTTTGCGGATTACACTTTCAGATGAAGCTTATTTCTATACCTTGGTCAACTATACTGGATGGAGTCATCCGATGCAGCAGTTGAAACCAAAAGCACTTGAGAATTTGAAAGAATATCGGACTTTCTTTGAGTCTATCAATGATACTAATATTGATCGTTTTAAAGAAAAAGGTACACCTGAACAAAATCAAATGTACGATATTTTGAAGAGTATTCAAAAAGAATTAGGTCGTTCAAATACTTCTACAGTATTTTCAGAAGAAGTCGCTATCAGTGCCTATAATCTCAATCGTCAGTTAGATAGCTTGACAGCTGAAAACTGGGGTAAGAGCATCGTGGATCCACTTGGAGCCTTGGGCCGTGATACATGGAATATTATCAGTTATCCAGCTAATGAGATTGTGACTGGGAATGTTGATTATTATTACCAGCTAGTCCCATACCACTTATTAGACTATCTTAACGGTAAAACTGGGACGGTCGAAATATCTCCAGAAACCTATGACCATATTCTCCAGCAGTTGAGAAATGAAGAGGTTATTATTACTCCTGAAGCGGCTGAAGAAGTCGCTGTGTCATCAGAACAGACCATTTCTTCAGATGAAGAAACAGAAAAGCCTCTTGAGGTTCATCAAGGGCAGGATGTTTCAGAGCAACAAAAAAACGAGAGGATGTATCAACGCAAGGGTTATTTACAGCCCGAAGCTGAAGGTAGCACCTCACCCGTACTTGAAACAAGTACCTTTGAACGCTCTGTTACCAGTCGTCCTACTGTATCCTCTCAGTATCTAAATTTTAGCATAAAAGATGGCTTTAAGTCAAGAAAAACAAAGTATGAAAAGTCTATTGACGCTTATAATTTGGGCAAATTAAATAGAAGAGGGGTAGATATTCAAGAAGCGGCTCAATTCTATTTAAACGAGTTGGCAAATAGTACCGTCCATTACTTTACATCAGATGGTAGTTTAGTACAGGTAAACTTTTTAGAAGAGAATTTTCTGCATCTAACTGGTCTAAAAATTATTGGTGATGCTGCAACACCTGAGAAAGTATTGCATGATTTTGCTAATGGTGGGGAACTTAGTTATGATGATATTCGTTTAAAAAATACAGAATCTCCATTTGATAAAATTAAAGTTCTTCCTGATTTAGAGACTGTTTTACAGACAGATTCATTTTATTTTGATGATCTACAAGATATTCCTAGATATCAAGGACGTTTTGATAGTCTAATCAAGTCAGACGATAGTGATTTGATGCTTTTATTCCGTATGAATACCGAGGATGGAATAGTTCCTGTGTCGGTATTTAAAGCAAGACAAGTTTTGAAGGTAGAGCTACAAGAAGCTAGAAAAAATGAAATTTTAGGTATTTTTCGAGAGAGAGGTGGCTTGATAGAACAGATTGACATAAATAAAAACTATGTAAAAGACGACGGTGAGGAGATGCTTTCTATTTTAAAGAATAAACAATATGAAGAATCTCGTGATATAGATGATCGATCAATAAATGTTTCCTCTTATAGCTTCAATCATCAAGACTATTCAGATATTGATAGTTTGTTGGCAGCTGGTTCTGCTTATGTACAAACTACAGAAGGTCAAGAATGGCTGGCTAGAGATCCAGAGTATCATCAAGAATTATTAGATATTTTTGAATCCGCAACTGCCACCCCTAAACAAAAATTAGAGGTGATGAGTGAGTTTGGTAACATTCAGGTTAATGGGTATGATATTGTCGCTGGCTTAGGTTATTCTGAAGCGTTGAGTGATGATGCACTATTTCTTGATCAGAACGTCATATCCGAAATTACTGAACAAGAATTTAGTCCAGAAAAAGCACTCCCAACAGATACTTTTTCAGCTGAACTTTTCACTAAAGTATTAGATTCTGCATATAATGTAGGAGATCCTAGAAAGTTAGGTTTACAAGTTCCTGAAGAATCTAAGGGAGCTTGGGAACGTTACTATGAACTTTCTGATAGTCATGAAGGAAACTTTAGCGCTGTGGTAGATGCTGCTGACCAGTTGGGTCTCGTTGATAAAAATTCTAATTTCTATCAAGAATGGAATCAGGATCGAATTTTTAGTGAAACCTACCATGTACGTCTCCAGTGGGCAGAAACATGGCCAGATGGCCCTCAGATTCCGTTTAAGGAAACAGAGCTTGTAGACTACCAAATATTTGCTGAAACGCTGTATAAGGAAAATAAGGCCTTCTATGAGCGTCATCATGGCAGTGTAGCAGAGGTAAACGCAACAGGAAATCAAGAAGCTTACATTCCATTCACTAAGGTAAAATTTGATGTCTATGCTCCTGGGGGAACACTAATTAAATCAGATGTTCGCTATGATATTGGTGATGAAACAGAACCTATTTCACGTTTGCTTGGGTTAGGTTACCGTCGTTTAGAAGGACAACCAGAATTGGCTGCCATCGATGAGATGGTTCTTTCTCAGCTGGAAAATCAAGAAGTTAATCAAAATATTGCAACCGAAGCTAATGAGCAATCAGTAGCTTCACAAGAAATACCAGAAAGTATCTCAAGTGAAGATTTTCAGTCTCCTAAACAAGGCATAAGAACAGGATTAGCTCAACGAGTCGAAGAAATCATGGCTGAAGATGCTACTAAGATTTTAGTTGCTTCCATTACTCAAGTTCAAGAGAATTTATCAGTGGAAGGTGATTTAATTGGAACCCCTCAAGCAGATGGCCAGATGCTTTACACCAACCAAGAAAATTTTGGTCGTGATTATCGATTAGAATTAGCTGTGCATAGCCCAGTAAAAATTGATCAATTATCGGATATTCAAGCCCCTTGGACGTTAGAACTTATCCATGGAGACCAAAAACTTGGTTATTTAGCCTACGGTGGAGATTGGGGAAATGATTTTCAAGTTAAGAAGGAGCTAGAGAAACTAGCTTCACAAATTGGAACTGGGAACTCCCCTGAAGGGCTTTATAAGCAAGAAGAAATAGATGCCTTTTTAACTAACAATGGAGGACAAGAACCTAGTCAGCGGATTCAGGAAAATATCTCTTCAGCGGAACCATTTGATTATAAGTCAGCCTCAGCTTATGAAATTAGTGAAAGAGCCTTCCAGAAAATTCGTGAGTATACACAATCCCCTGAAGACTTAATGGAGTACGTGGAATTTATGAGTAAGTTCCCTCAACTATCTCCTCGTAACGTAGCTTTGATCCAGGAACAATGGAGAGGTGCAAATGCAGTCGCTACTTATGATCAGTGGCAATCGATGGGAGAAGCCCTTGGAATTAAACCAGAGGACGTTATCCAAACAAAAGCAACGTACGTTAACAAGAGAACTGGTGAAACTAAGGAAGTAGTTCATCGAGGTTTATCTGTTAAAACAGGCGAAAAGTCTCAGATCACATTGTTTAGACCGTTGATGGTTCGGATGATTCCTGTCATAGATGAGAATGGAAATCACGTCAAAAATGATAAAGGGAATCCAAAATATAAAAAGTTTTCAGATGCAACGCCACAGGAAAAGGAATTGGTGAAAGCAGGCAAGCTCCCTGTTCGTCAATTCCAGGAGAAAAATCCTAAAACTGGTCAACCAAGGTTTACAACTTACAAGGTTTTTGAGTTGTCACAAACCACTTTAAAACCAGAAAGCTATCCAAAAGCGATGCCAAACCGTCATTATAACTTTGATGTTGATAAGGTAAAAACGAAAGAGGTGCTGGAAGGTCTTTGTGATTATGCTGAAAGCATTGGTGTTTCTATCATGAAAGATGAGGCTCATGTGCTAGGAAATACTAAGGGTGCCTTTTTCCCACAAGAACAGTTGATTCTTATTAATCCAGATAATACGCCTGGAGAAAAGATTGCTACAACCATTCATGAGCTAGCTCACGCAACTCTTCATAATCCTAGCCTATCAGATCAGTATAAAGAACTTCCAAAAGTCCAAAAAGAGCTTGAAGCTGAAATGACTAGTCATTTACTGTCAAAACATTTTGGATTAGATACGTCTGAAAAGGCTATTGATTATATGGCTAAGTGGACAGATAATTTACAAGGATTAGATGATAAACAATTAGCTGACTCTTTGAAACGAATCCATAAAACAGTTTCTAAGATGCACAAACAAATTGAGCATCACACAAAACCTTATCAATTAGGAAAAAGTCAAGGACAGACACCAAATTTTCCTAAAGCCCCGACAAAAGGGCCAAGTCGTTAAGACAGAAGGTATTCTCAATTGAGAGTACCTTTTTTGTGTGCAAAAAGTGATATAAGAAGTTATATAACAAATAGTATCAAGACTGTTTTAGTTATACGGCTTTGTCCCCTTAATGCAGGAATCTTCATTATCTCTTAAACTGAAACTATTAATAACAAAGGAGAAGAGCTATATGGTAACAGTCATTCTAGCTGAAAAAGAAACACAAGCTGCTGCTTATGCAGAAAGTTTGGGACCAGCTAGTAAAAAAGGAAAAGTTCATATTATCAAACATACCCCATATTTTTCAGATGAGGTTCATGTGATTGCTGCGGAAGGGCATTTATTTGAGTATGGCTTACCAAAGGATAATTGGGATTTGGATAAATTGCCTTTGGTCGATGTATCGTTTAAACAAACACTAAAGCAAGACAAAGTTTCCAAAGATACCTTTAAACAGATTTATCAGGAAGTGATGGCAGCTGATCAGGTGATTATTGGTACGGATTCTGATAGAGAAGGTGAGCGGATTGGTTACTCAATTTTATCCCACATTCCTGAAGGAAAAAGTAAGGTAACTAAGCGTCTTTGGGTTAATTCGGTTACTACTCGATCACTTCAAAAAGCATTTCAGACACTTAGGGAACCGATGGAAACCTATAACTACTATTTAGAAGCTGAAGCACGTGCACAATCAGATTGGTTAGTAGGAATGAATTTATCTCCTCTAGCAACTCTGACCTTACAAAATAAAGGACGACTTCCCAGAGGAAAAGGTAATAGCTTATCTGTTGGTCGTGTGCAAACTCCAGCGGTTCGTTTAATTTGTGAAAATGATTTAGCTATCCAGAATTTTAGGCCTCAAACGTATTGGAAATTACGGCTAGAAGATAAAGAAACAGGAGTGACATTTTCCAATAAGGAAAAGTATTCAGATAGTGATGTGGTTCTGGCCAATTCACGACAATTAAGTCCTACCTCGATGGTTTCTTCAGTTGAAATGACAGAGCATCAGAGGGCAGCACCTGAGTTATTTAATCTCTCGGATATTCAAGGACTTGCTGCTAAATGGTGGGACTTTGAACCTCTCAAAACAGAAAGGATAGTAGAAAGTCTTTATTTGAAAAAATACTTATCCTACCCTCGAACAGATACTCGATTCATTACTGGAGAGGAATTTGATTATCTTAAGACGTACATCAAAAGTTATCAAGATGCTATTAGTTGCCATTTTGAGCCAGTTCATTTAGAGCCAAGGGAAAAATACGTTAATCCTGAAAAAGTGGCTAAAACAAGTCACTACGCCCTTATTCCTACAGAAAATATACCTAACCTAGTGACTTTAAAACCAGATGAACGGCTAATTTATGAAGCTATTGTTCGCAGAACACTTTTGATGTTTGCGGCTGATTGTCGCTATAATACCACAACTGTTGAAGTAGAAAATAAAGGCTTGATTTTTAAGGCAGCAGGCAGACAGATGATCGATTTTGGTTGGGTCTCCTTCAGTAAGCAAAAGTTAAAAGGTGATGTTACACTACCACATTATCGTGTAGGAGATCAATTGGAAACAAAAACGTTGATTCTTGAAGATATTACAAAACCACCTAAGAGGATTACCGAGTCTCAATTGATTAGTGAGATTTTACCGAAGTATGGTTTGGGAACACAGGCAACGAGAGCAGCAATGCTAAAAACGATTCAAGACCGTGGCTATATCACTAAGAATAAGAAGTCTGGTCAACTATTTCCAACTGATAAGGCTTATCTCTTAACTCATTACCTTTATGATAATGAGTTTGCAAGTCCTGAAACCACGGGTGGTTGGGAGCTATTCCTTTCCCAGATTGGAGAGGGAGAAATTAATCCCCGTGAGTTTGTCGATGCTATCAAAGAAAAGTTAACAGATCAGATTGCAGCTGCTAAAGGAAGGAGTGATTGAAGTGGAAGACGAATTGAAGACCCCCTATCTTGATAAGTACACTGATAATTTGTCAGCTAAGGTTGCTAAAAAATCAGATGACTACCAAGTTTATGGTCGTGAAAAAGAAGTACAAGCGGTCATTATCTCACTTCTCAGAAGAACTAAAAATAATCCTATTCTAGTGGGAGAAGCAGGGGTTGGTAAAACAGCCATAGTGGAAGGTCTAACGCTTGCTATTATGCGTGGACAAGTTCCTGAAGCTTTAAAAGGATTAACGGTTCGTTCCCTGGAACTTTCTAGTTTGATGAGTGAAGATGACGGTGGCTTTATTGCTAAGTTTAAGAAAATCATCGAAGAGATGGTTGCCACACGCGGACATAATCTTCTCTTTGTAGATGAATTTCATACCATAGTTGGTGCAGGCAGCCAGGACGGTCAAGCCCTCGATGCGGGAAATGTTATTAAACCAGTTTTGGCACGTGGGGATATTCAGCTGATTGGCGCAACTACTTTAGATGAGTTCCATGATTACATCGAAACCGATAGGGCCCTGGAACGTCGGATGCAGCCTGTTATGGTTGAAGAGCCAACGATTCCACAAGCTATAACCATTATTGATCAGGCAAAAATGATTTATGAAAAGTTCCATGGGATTCAAATTTCCTCAGAAGCAGTTCGTCAAGCAGTTCGTCTATCTGTCCGCTATATTACAGATCGTTTTTTACCAGATAAAGCTTTTGACCTAATCGATGAAGCTTCTACGATTGCAGTGGCTGAAGGAAAAGCAACTGTTACTGATGAAGATATAGCCCAGGTCTTAAAAGATAAGACAGGGATTCCTGTGACGACAATTCTAAAAGGAGACCAGGATCGTTTAGAGGGCTTCAAAGAAAAGTTGATGGCTCGAGTCAAAGGACAGGAAGATGCCATTGAAGCTATTGTAGATGCGGTAACCATTGCTCAGGCAGGGTTACAAGATGAAAATAAGCCGATCTCTTCATTTCTCTTCCTGGGCCCAACTGGAGTTGGTAAAACAGAATTATCTAAGGCAGTTGCAGAAGCACTCTTTGATGATGAAGATGCGATGATTCGCTTTGATATGTCTGAGTTCAAGAAAAAAGAAGATGTGGCTAAGCTAATTGGTAATCGTGAGACACGAACCAAAGGACAGTTGACCGAAGGTGTGAAACGAAAACCTTATTCTGTTTTGTTGCTAGATGAAGTCGAAAAAGCCCATAGCGAAGTGATGGACTTATTCTTGCAAGTGTTAGACGATGGTCGCTTAACAGATAGCTCTGGTCGTTTAATTAGCTTTAAGAACGTTATTGTCATTATGACGACTAACATTGGTGCTAAGAAGATTATCAATAAGTGGGAGTTGAAGGGTAATTTTAAAGATTTGACTGATCGTGATAGGCAGCAATTTGAAAAGTCTATGGAAAGCGAGCTACAGAATGAGTTTCGTCCAGAGTTTCTTAATCGTATCGAAAATAAAATTATCTTCAACCTCTTAGAGAGAAATGTCATTGAAGAAATTGCAGAAAAGAACCTCTCTAAAATTTCAGATCGGATGAAGCGACAAAATCTAACGTTGTCGTATGAGCCTAGTTTGATTCAGTATCTCTCAGATGTTGGTACCGACGTGAAAAATGGTGCACGTCCTTTAGAGCGTTTAATTAAGCGAAAAGTATTAGCACCTATTTCTGCTAAAAGCTTAACCTTGGATAAAAGTAAACAAACCTATAATGTTCATTTATGGGTTGATGGGGAAGCACCAGATGATCGACACAGAAAAGATTTAAGACAAATTCAGTTAGATATTGAAGGAGAAATGGATGCCTTTTTCAGCTGAAAAAAGTTTTTCCTGTGATTTGTCCCCTTAACGCACAAAATTTAATTATCCCTTATATTAAGAATGTCAATAAATTAAAGGAGGACTTTTATGAAAAGTAAATTGACAAATTTTATCAACAAAGTGACGGCAAAAGGTAAAGGATACTTACTAAGTTTGTCACTCTTTTTATCGGGGGTCTTGACCAACACTGTCTATGCAGATGATCCTTTCGCTAAAACCGATGCATTAGCGCAACAAGGTATTTCTAAAGTACAAGGGATTGGAGTGGTTACTTTGGGACTTGCAGTTGTTGTGACTGGTTTAGTTTATGGTTTTGGTGGACGTGAAGTCAAAGCTGCTATCAAAAAACACTGGGTAGCTATTGCAGTAGCAATCATTGCCGTATCTGCTGGTCCAAGTATTATTGAATGGGGCTTTAACTTCGTGAAAGGATAAGGTGGTTACTATGGCATTTATCCCTTTCAAGAAAAGTAATAAATGTTTGGTGACTGATGATCTTTTTATAGAGATAACTTGGGAAGAAGGAAAATCTCCAGAATATGATAGTGAACTTCTAGGAATTATAGAAGGACTGGATCAGCAGTATCTGGATACCTTCCAGCATCCAATTGAAGAATCGCTGCCTTATGTGACGTTTAGTCAAGCGGAGTTGCTTTTTCAAGCATTACAAGATGCCTATGGACAGTTGCAATTGAACAGGGTTGCTATCTGTCATTTAGAAGGTAAAGAAGCTGTTTCAGAAGGAGAAGTATTTGCTAGTCCATTTGTTATTGACAGAAACTATCAAAATCTTCTATTGCCTCTGATTCAAGCCATTCTAATAGATCCTGAATTTCAATCATATACTTACACCGAAAAGCGTGAGTACTTTGTGAATCAGATCTATCCAGCTTACAAAGTAAGCTTAGGAATCCAAGAATCAAGCTTACCCCTATTTCCAGTAGAAGGTGAACAAGTATCAACTGTAGCACCGACTCAAAAGCAAGTCTCTAAAATGTCTGTACCCCCTGCTCAACCAGTTGCAGCATCAAGCATTAAAGAATCTTCTTTGAAGAAAGTTTATATTCTATTAGGTCTTTTAGGTGTTCTAGCAGCAGGCGGTATCATCTCATCTATGATGGCATTTTCTCAGCTATCAAAGCAATCTGAGCAGGTCACTTATCTCTATCAAGAGTTAAAGGACACAAATTCTCTGATTGATAAGGAACATCAGGTAGATGTCTTCAGTCGTCATTTCTTACCTAATTATTATTCTGGTAAAAAGGAAAACTTAACAGACTTCCTTTCAGATGGAGATGCCAAGTACACAGTTCCAAAAGAAGGAATCTTACAGTCAGTTATCCTTGAAAAACTGACTTATGACTCAAAAACGAAAGAATACATAGTGACCTATGTTCTATCCGTAAAAAAAGGAGATAAGGCTTCAAGTATTCGATTGAGTTTTACTGTTAAGGGCTTTGATTCTGCTAAATATGGTTTTGTCGTAACGACAGAACCTAAAGAAACAGACTATATCAAATAAAGAAAAGGAATAAAACAATATGAAAAAGAAACAATTATTATCTGCACTTTCTTTGTCAATCATCGTTTTAGCTCAAGCTGGGTTTGTCTCAGCTGACGAAGTAACTCCTGTAGATCCTACTGCACCAGCACTAACAACTCCAGTAGTACCTAACCCAACTGAACTTACGGAACCTGTACAACCCGCAGATCCTGCGAAACCGACAGAACCCTCTAAACCGGTTGAACCTGAGAAGCCAACAGAGCCATCTCAACCGACCGATCCAGTAGTTCCTACGGATCCTAGTCAACCGTCTACTCCAACATACCCAAGCAAACCAGCTGAGGAACCGTCTAAACCAAGTACGCCGGAACAGCCAAAGGAAGAACCGAAAACTCCATCTCAACCGACCGCCCCATCAGCTGGTAAAAAAGATGAACCGACAGAACCAGCAACTCCACCTGCAATTACTGTTCCGGATGTTTCTTCTAAGAAACCGATTGTAACAGATCAAGGTCAAGAAATTATTGGAACTCAGGACAGTAAAGTTATCGTCCGTACACCTGACGGAACAACTCAGTATGTCGCACCAGAAACTATTGGGGCTAAGAAAAACAGTGATGGTACTGTTACCGTCAAAACCAAGGAAGGTAAAATGGAAACACTTCCCTCAACAGGTGAAAAGGCAAGTATTTTTATGTCTATTCTTGGTATTGGACTATTGGCAGGTCTCGCCTTTTGGAAAAAGAAACAAATAAACTAATCACTTACAAGCAGATTAATTTTTTCAGCCGAGAAGCTGATTTTCAGAATGATTTTATTACAAAATTTTATATAAAGGAGAAAAATAATAATGCAAACAAAACAAATTTTTTCAATTCGTAAATTCAAAACAGGAACTCATTCAGCTTTGTTAGCTAAATATGGAATTGCCTTGGTAGCTAGTGCTGTCCTTATGGGAGTCGCAACAGTTTCAGCTGATGAGGTAACAACTCTTCAAACTCAGCCTGCCACGGAACAGGTCACTCCAGCTACTAAACAAGCACAAGCTCCAGTACAAGAACAACCAGCTGTTACAAGTGATATTGCAACTAGCGTTCCTAGCAATACAACACAAGAACAAGCTGTGAAGGCAGTTGATGATGCTCAAGCAACTTTAAAAGATAATGTGAACACTGCTAAAGATGCTGGTGTTGTCGTAGCTGAAGGTGACACTCAAGAAGTCGTTATCAATGACAACAATGCAGCTGAAAAAACAAATGAAGTATTGACTGATTTGAATAAACAGGATCAAGCAGTCAAGGCAGCTACAGAAAAACAACGTGATAATGTGAAAGCTTATGAAGAGACAAAAGCTGAACGTGAAACAGTCGTAAAAGAAGGTCAAGCTTCCCTAGAACAATCAACAGCTGAAGTTGATAAACTCATGGAACAAGCTAAAAAAGCTGGATTACTGGTGACTGAAACAACAACGGATAAAACACCAGATTACAAAGACACTAAAGGTCTAACAGGTGATGCCCTACGTCAAGCAATGACTGAAAATCTTGAATTATATAAGGCTGCGGTTGCTTCTGGATTAGTCATCCAAGGAAAATATGTTGAAGATTTGAAGAATGAGTTGGCACTCTATCAAGCTAATCAAAAGGCTTACAATCAAGCTAATACTCAGCTGAAAGATGCTAAGTCAGCAGGAACTGCTGATCTTGAATTAGCTGATGGCCGTCAAAATGAAGTCGTTGATTTGGCTAAGAAGAATAATGTTCCAATCGATGTTAAGTCTGAAACAGTTACTCCTGATTATATCGATGTAAAAGGTTTGACTGGTGATGGACTTCTTAAAGCTATTGAAAGTAACATTGCTAAGTATCAAAAAGCTGTGTCAGATAGCGTTGCTAAGCAGGATGGATCAACTAAAGATGCTAAAGCAAAACTTGATGCTTACCTAAAAGCTTATGCTGATTTTAAAGCTGGTAAAGGGGTTGCATCTGGTGTTAAATGGGCTGGTAATACAACAGTTGAAGCTGGGACAGCAGAAAGAATGACTGGTAATGAGCCTGCTGTTTCGTGGGGGAATCTCAAAACAGCTGCAGCTGATGCTATCCAGTCACTTGACCGTAATCAGAATACGGATGCTAAATTTGAGAATCTTTTCAAGATCAATGGTTCGGGTACCGTCATTATCAAAAACACAACTAATGGTGATGTCACTCTTAAAATCAGTAACATTCAAGCTTGGACAGCTGAAAATACCTACTTAGCTGTGTGGGGAGCTAAAGATGGCGGTATTGCTTGGGGTGTCTTTGCAACAACTCATGGAACTGTTACAAGCGGAGCTGGTGAAGGTGCAACTGGTGGGAATATTGGTGCTTCTGGAGCTATCTTGGCTAATGTAAAATCGTATGATTATGAAGTATCCACTAGCAAGCCTGTTTCAACTGTTACATTTAATGATATTGACAACAACCAAACAGTAATCTTGAATGGTCTTGATGGAGCTAAGCTTGTTAAAGGACGTAATGTAACGCAATCAGACAACCGCTATTCATCAGGTGCTGGAGATGTCTCACAAGCATCAGGCGGTGTCATTGACTCAAACGGTATTCAGTTTAATTTGGCAGATGCTAAAACAGTAACCTTTAGCGGTAGTCACTTCCTTCCTGGTTACATCAATACTTCAATTGTAGCTGGTATCTTTGGTGTTGCATCTGAAGTGCCAAAAGAGCCAAAGATACCAGAACTAGAAGTTACTAACCAAGATGTGACAGTTCCAGAAGTTCCAGAAGCACCAAAACCAATTGCTGTAGCAGTTCAGAAAGTAACAGTAGATGCCCCTGATGCTTCTGAGGCACCTGCACCGGTTGAAGTTAGTGTGCATTACTATGAGATGAAGACAACACCAACTCCAGAAGCACCTGCACCAAAAACCCCAGTCCTCCCTTCAACAGGTGAAAAAAGCAGTTTACTTGCTGTGCTAGGAGGAACTTTACTTGCTGGATTAAGTTTGGTAGGTATTCGTAAATGTAAAGAGAACTAATCAATTGTTTAATTAATTGAGCAGGTTTACCTACTCTTAGAAAGGAAAGAAAATGCAGAGTTTTATTGCGAACGGACGTGTTTCAGATATTCCATCAGATGCTGTCGGAAAAACTTCTAATGGTCATGTCAGTTTTAAATTTGAATTTGTATGTGATACCAGTCAACAAGATCAAGAAGGAAAGACTTTACCAGCTTTCTTTCATGTTCAAGTGTACGGCAAACAGGCTGAAGTGATGGCTCAGAGTCTTGTTAAGGGTTCTCCTGTCTTAATTAAGGGTGAGATTATTCAACGTCGTTATACTAACAACCAAGGACAACGGAGGACCTATCAATTTATTGCTCCAGCTTTGCAAGGTGGTATTACTTTCTTAGAAAGTAAAGATGCTACCAATAGACGAAAACAGGAGCAATTCAACATGCAGCAACAACCATCAGAGAATCAGAAAAGTCTATTTAGTGGAGACGAAAATCAAAACACTTTACCAAATGATTCTTATCCAACACCGATAGATGCTGATGAACCCTTCTAAATAACAGAATAAGGCATGAGGGAAAACATCATGCCTTATTTTTATAGACTCATCATCAATTCAAAAATAGCACGTGGAATAATCTCACGTGCTATTTCTGGTTAGGACTTGCGCCTCTGCAAGTATATCATAAGGCGTGCTGAGAAGACAATTCTGAGCCATTTTCAGGTGATTTCATAGGGGATTATCCCTGAAAACCTCTTAAAATGAGCTATAAAAAGTTATATAACTTTTTGTACACTATTTTGACTTGTCCCCTTAACGCAGGAATTTCCATTATCCCTTATTCTAGGAGTGAATTAAAAACTAGAAGGGAAAATTTGCTTATGGTAAAACAACAAACGGATTATCAATCCGATGATTTAATGGCTGATTCCCTTCAGATAGAAAATTATCTGAAGCAAGGAAGAAGCTGCCACTTATGTACGGTTCATCTGGGAATTGAAGATGGTATTAGTTCCTATCTGGAACGCTACCAACTCGCTTCGCCTCAACAGAAATTTAAGATTTTTCTTTTTTCTACTTTCTATGGTCAGAAGATCCAGCGATTTTTAGAAGAAATTCGAGGTAAGCAATATGTTTAGTTGGTTAGAAGCTGTTTTTTATACTTTGGTCCAACTGGCAAGGGTGAATCGACTTAATGCTTTATTATTGATTAGCTTTTTAGCTTATCTTTGTTACCAGGGATATAAACTAGTCCGTCAACCGCTGATGACCTTTTTTCAGTTGATTAAAGGATGGATCGATGATAGGGATAACATTAAGAAGCGTATCCGACACAAAAAAGAAGAACTTATGAACCTTTGGAAACATCTTCAAGATATTGACTGGAAATCATCTGGCAAAGATAAAGGGAAAATGATTTGGTCGTTGGTCAAGCGACTTGCCACAGTGATCCCAGCTTTTGTATTCCTGCTGTTTGGAAACCTTATTTTTCGTCTGGTTTACACGTTGCCTTTTGTTAAACAGGATAGGAAACGGTTTGACAAGGAAATGAAACCCTTGCTCTACTTTAAAAACTATCGTAGTTTTGTTTTTATGGGGCTAGGTTTCAGCTTTATTGCTTTAATCCTGGCAAACTATCTAGTAACTGTTTTAAGGGCAGCTATCCGCTTCCTTTATTTCTCAGTCGTTACTATGAGAGATAATAGCCAGACAGTTACGTTTAATGTTGATAGCTTGTTGATTCAAAATCTGTTTAATATTAAGGTATTTGTTATTGCTCCTATTCTGGCCGTTCCTATCTTTATTATTGGGTTAATAGTTGCCTGGAAGTCTGCTTGGGTTAACTTTGAGCAGTACCGTGATTATAACCACAACGAAGAGGGGGATGATCGCTTTGCAACAGTCAAGGAGATTCATCAGCAGTATAAAAAAGTCCCCAATAAGACAGAAATCTATCCAGGTGAAGGTGGTATTCCTGTGCTTCATGAGGCAAGAAAGAACCTAACAGGATTAACTCTTGGCTCTCAAATGCTTTGGCAAAATCGCACGTTTAGCCGTTATCTAACAAACGCAGAAAGAATTTTAGGTATCTATGCAAAGGCTTCAGGAGATTATTACATTGAGGACAGCACTACGAATATGCTTGGTGTTGGTATGACTCGTTCTGGTAAAGGTGAAGGACATATCACAACAACGATTGATATTAATAGCCGTGCTGAAATCCAACCATCTATGGTTATCGCCGACCCTAAAGGAGAGCATTATCAATCTTCTTACAAGACCATGCGACGACGTGGCTATGATGTTAACGTCCTTTCCTTCCAAAATATGGACTGGTCAATGTCTTATAATCCTTTAGCGCTTGCGATTGACGCCGCTAAAAAGGGTTACTATGAGAAGACACAGACACGTGTCAATGCGGTTGCGGAAGCCATTTATCGTAAAACTAAGCCAGGTGTTGGCAATGGGAACGCCAAGTATTGGGAAGATACCTCTATTTCCCTCTTTAATGCGATTGCTATGGCTTTGATTGACCGAGCTAATGAAACTTTCAAGAATGGTGAAGCAGATGCCTGGGATACGGTCACAGTCCGTAATATTGCCAAATTCTTGACCGATTTAGGGTCAGAAGAAGTCTTTGTCAATGATTATGGGGATATTATTGAGAATCCAGACCGTGAGCAACAGGTCAAAAAGAAGTCTAAAATCACGGTTTACTTTGACAACTTACGGAAAATTAACCAGGAACAATTTTCTAAATTTAGAGATATGGCTGATCTCAACTTCAGATCATCTGATTTTGCCTCTGAAGAAACAAAAGGGAATGTCTTCTCAAGCATGATGTCAGGCATTAACCTCTTCTTGCAAGATAATATTGCCAAGCTCACCTCTAAAAATTCCATTGACTTAGAGTCAGTTGCTTTTCCACGTCGCCTGTCCATTAAGTTCCGTTCCAGTTCAAACGTTGCCATGCGTAATGAATACGCTCATAAGACAGCTAAAGTCACCATTACCAGCCAGACTGCTTGGGGTAAAGCTACACGACAAGTTACCCACGTGAAAGAAGCAACGGCTCTTATCGATGGGGAGGGCTATCTTACTTATGTGATTGAACCTAAGCTTCCTGATCAGTTCTTTGTAACGATTGACTTTAATCATCATAATAATGGCGATTCAAGTGTTCGTAATAAAATCTTCCAATTTTCAGCTGAGAAAGTCTACAAGAAGCATAGTAAGGTCATTGCTCTGGATGAATACACCAAGAAGCCCGTGCTAGACCATATCAAAGTGATTGTTTTGAACAAGCAGGAAGATAACCTTCTTCAAGAAGAAGACATTGACTTAGTTTATTCAGATAATCCTAAGGTGATTTACCTAGTAACTCCTCCAAACCGAACAGAATATAACAGCTTAGTTTCACTGTTCTTGGATCAGTTATTTAATGCCAATTATGAGTTAGCTCTTTCAAATGGTCGCAAGTGTGTTAACAGGATTCTTCATATTCTTGATGAGTTTACCAACATTCCTGCAATTCCTCACATGGATACTAAGATTTCAATTGGTCTTGGCCAAAATATTTTATACTATCTCTGGATTCAAAACCTAGAGCAGTTAACGGATAAATATGGAGAGCATACAGCCAAAACTATCAGGGAAAATTGTTCTGTTCAGATTTATATTAAGTCAACGTCTGGAGATACGAATACTGCCTTTAGTAAGGACTTGGGAACACGTACGATCACACGTCGCAGACGTTCCAGCAATATCCTAGACGAAGCTAACCCTAACGTGTCTATTGAGAATCCTAAACAAGAATTACTGACACCTACCCAGTTAGCCAAACTCCAAGAAGGAGAAGCGGTTATCCTACGGGGGGTTAAAGGCCGAGATAATGCAGGTCGCAAGGTTACGACAGATCCGATTTTCCTACATGAAAAGACAGCTTTCCCATATCGCTATATGTTCCTTCAGGATGAGTTTGACCACTCTATGACCTTTGCTGATATTCCAGTAGAAAGTGACCATAGGGAGCTTGACCTGCAAGATATAGCAGTAGGAGCACAAAACACCTTCAGCAAGATTATTGACTGGCGGATGGCCTTAACAGACCGTATGAGGACTAATGAGGAAACACCTCAATTAGCTCCAAGGAAACAAGCAGTTAAACCGCTAAGTCAAGCCCAATTTACTTCTCCAGCAGACTTAACTCAAGCTGTGATCGCGGAAGTTTTCGATGAGGACGACGATAACGCTGGATTCTTTGTAGACGATATGATATAACAAGATGGATAAAAAGTTATATAACAATGTATATAAACTATTGAACAGAAGTTGTATTTCTGTTATAATGGAGGCAAGAAAAAGCTGGGAGAAAATTATTATGAAGTTGAAAAAAATATTAAGTTTTTTAGTATTAGCTATTGCTATTATTGCACTGGCAGCATGTGGCAAGAAATCGACTGAGGATATCATCAAAACTGAATTAAAGGATAGCTATTTGGGTTCATCTTCAGTATCTGCTTATGATGGTCTAGTTTTTTCAGGTGGTAGACAAGAACTTATTTTTGATAAAAAGAATAAAACAATAAAGAGTGGTGACAAAGAAATTTATTACAAGGTGGTTTCGGATAAATCACTACCTACTGAGCCTAAAGTTGCTCTAAAGGAATTAGAGAAAGAACTAGATGGTAAAAATAATTTTACAATTGTTATAAGCTATCAAAAAGATAACCTGGATAATTCTGATTCTTTTTATCAGATTGTTTTATCTGAAGGTGGGAAAAAAATAAGAATCATAGAACTACGTAGAGATTACGCAGTAGAGGGTGGATATTTCGATTTTGCAGGAGAAAGTGAATAAAATTTTAAAAGTCTCATTTCGAGGCTTTTTTCTTTTCCTGTGACTTGTCCCCTTAACGCAAGAATTTTTATTATCCCTTACGATGAAGGTATCTTATATAGAAAGTAGGTATCTTTATTGTCATATCAAACCTTTTCTGACCTCGTTAATGAGGTCAAGAATATGAATGGTGATATTACAGGCGAAAATGGTGAGAAAGTGGCTCAGTTTTACTCGTACTGGAGTAACTACCTGGACTCTACCCCAGCATTTCTTTCCTTTCTAGCTTATATCCCTGGCGCTATCGCTAAAGCCTTATACTCGATTACAGCTAGCCTTGAACATGTCTTTAATAATATGTTTAAGCTCTTTGGATTATTTGGCTATTTAGGGGATAGTAACACGGTTATAGGCAAATTCTTCTTCTGGTTTCAGGTTCTTGGGACCACCCTCTTTAGCCTGATTCTCGTTGTTTCGGCGATAACTGGAGTCTTCACTAAACCCGTGAAGTACAAGGGTGTGATTACCAATTTCCTTTTGGTAACCATGGTAACGTCAGTCTTGCCTTTAGCTTTAACAACCATTTCTACTACCATTGCGCAGGATGCTATGAATATCCAAACGGTATCCAGTGAGGCACCAGATGGTAGTAAGCAGTATTCTTCTTTAGCTATCCAGCCGATGAAGAATAATATCGTTGATCTCAAAGTATTGATTGACAACGACTTTTCAACGGAACTTTTTCCGCTGGATGACTATGGTTATATAAAGCCTCCTAGAGAGGGGTCAACACCTGTCAATAATATTACGGATAGTCCAGATAAGCGAGATACAACCGACTTTGCGACACGAATTGATTTTGGAGCAACTTATGGGACAACTAATACAAAGCTGCTTGATGAGTTTGAAGATAAGCATAGTGGGATGAAAGGTCTGTTTTTGCATAAATTGAATGCTAATCAAAATGGAGTTGAAACTATAACTGAACACCGTATCGTGGGACAATTGAACGCTTTTGAGCACGTCTACATGCGTTATCATGTCAACTGGATAGGAATGTTCATGCAATACATTATCCTGATTGTCTTGTTGATTGCTATGTCCATCAAATTTGTTAAGTCAGTCTTTGATATTCTCATTGAAGGTCTGATTTCTCCTATTCAGGGATATTCGTCTTTATCCAATTCTAAGAAATATAAAGAGCTTCTCCGTACCATGGGAGGAGCGCTTGCAGGTATTTTCTTTGAAGTAGTGATTATGCGTGTCACTCTTGAAATCTGTCGTGATTTACCAACCTTGTCTGTATCAGCGGTTACGAAGCTATCAGGTGGCTTCTTTGATGGTCTTAATATGTGGGAACAATGTCTTGCAGCTTCGCTTGTTTACATCGGTATCTTCTTTGCAGCTATGCAAGGGGTAACGATGATTGAACGTTGGCTTGGTGTATCAACTGGCCACAGTGATACAGCTCAACAATTACTCGGAGCTATGATGATGGGTAATGCCTTTGCGACTGGAGCAGGAGCTATCGGTCATGGTATGATGGGTATTGGTGGCTTTGGTATAGATATGGCTAAAAAAGCCCCTGGAGCTGTTACAGCAGGAAGTAAAGTTATTGGAAATAGTCTAGCCACAACTGGAGGCGGTATTCGAGGAGCATGGAATGCTGTCAAAGATCAAGGTGTTGTGAATGCTGCTAAAGGCGGTTTGAGTAATATGTTCAGTGCTGCTGACCTTGCAGGTAAAGAAGCTGTCGGTAAAGTAAAAGACTTTGCAGGTGGCGTAGCTGATAACTTAGGTCAAAAAGAACAGGCTGCTCA
The DNA here is from genome assembly GCF_058200455.1 of Streptococcus sp. SCPM-O-B-15294 (M123). NCBI lineage: Bacteria > Bacillati > Bacillota > Bacilli > Lactobacillales > Streptococcaceae > Streptococcus > Streptococcus sp. SCPM-O-B-15294 (M123). Next base: position 210,371 of record NZ_JBYQGU010000002.1, read on the forward strand.
TGATGCTGTCTATAGAGGTCTGAAAGATCATAGCTATCCAGAAGAAGTCAAACCTGTATCACCATTTGATCCAGATGCTTCGGCTGGCTTTGAATCACTTTCAGATGCTGGCCCAGCTGGCGGTGGCATTACAGATCCTACATTACCTTCTTCAGAACCATCTGGTGAAGTGTTTAGTGGGGTTAGTGATCCCACACCTTCAGTAGATAATCCGCCGTTTCCAAACGCTACAGGAGATACGCCGAAAAAGTTTGAAGGAACCCCTTCACACAAGCAGAACTTTCAAAAATCAATGCACCAAATGAGTTATATGAACCAACAAATGCAGCAAGCAGGTCAGCGGATGCAGGGTCAAAGTCACATTAAAGGTGCAGAAATCGATGAAAGTGACGAATAACGTCTATGCTTGATTTTAGGGGAAAGGTTGTTGTGGTTACAGGAAGTCTACGTCCAATGACAAGACAAGATGTCATATCCTTTTTAGAAGAAAGAGGAGCTGTCGTTCAGAACTATGTCTCCAGTCAAACGGATGTCTTACTTGCTGGCCACAAACAATTAGATCTCTTTGAGCCAGACAGGAGGTCTAAGAAGTATGAAGCAGCATTATCACGAATAGCTGAAGGACAAGTGATTACTATTTTTTCAGAAGAAGAATTTTTCAATTTCGTGAAGAAGTCTCAGTCTTGAGGCTTCTTTTTTATATACAAAGATATATAACTTTTTATATAAAAACTATTCGAAACTCTCAGCTGGAGATGGTTTGTCCCCTTAACGCAAGAATTTTCATTATCTCTTAAGATGGAACTATTAAGAGAAAGGAGATGGATAGATGGATGAAAAATATGGGGTCCCACGTGACATCTATGCCAAAGTAAAAATCATAGGTCTTTTCATGGCTGATATTGTGTTTGTAGGAGGTTCTGCGGTTGCTGCTCTTTCAGTAGGAACAAAGATTTTTCCTACAAGCCAATGGCCACAATTAATAGCCTTCATACTATTAACACCGCTGATGTGTCTTTATCTGGTTTTGCCAACCAATGGTGGGAAGAAGAATTGGCAAAGCATGTTTCTCTTTTTTAGGAGACGACGCAAACGTTATATCAGCCTAAATTACCAGAGAGGAGTTAAACGTTAATGGCGATTAAACAAAATCAATCCCAGCCTGAAGTCAAGCGACAATTGGGACGTAAGCAAGAAAAAAAGCAAAGTCAAGAATATTTTGATCTCCATTCTTGTGTAGAGTTGCTGGATGTCAAATCAATTATTGATAATCGTCAAGCCTACATTCAATTGGTCGATTATGGCTATCTTCAACTGATGGAGATACCAGGAAAAGACTTAGGTTCACTTTCATATAACGAGATCCGACGTACGATTGATAATTTTGAAAAATGGTTGACTGACTTTAATACTGATATTCAGATTGAGACAACCACTTTGCCAACTAATACAGATACTCAGATTATGGATCTACGTCACCATTTAAGTCTGGTTCGTCAGGAAATGGCCAAGCTCTTGCCTGATTCACGTCGCTATATGCAGCTGCATGATCGGGAGTTGCTGCTGAGAAATGAAATTCAGGTAGAAGAGAGCATCCAACAGGAGATCTATAACACTGAGTTCATTCTATGGCTCTTTGCACCGACGACTACAGAATTAGATGATTTGGTGCGTAAGGCTAAGTCTTATGGAAATAATGATTTTGTTCCTCAAGAAATAACCAGGGTTAAGAAAGAACAAATTATCAAGCAGTTTAACAACATGAATGAAAAAGTATAGGAGGAGAACATGCCAGAACTATCAAAGCGCAGACAACGACAGCTGAAAGCACAAGGCTATGATCTTGCTTTTCTCAGTCGCATTCAACCACAAGGAAATATTGACTTTAAAAAAGATGACCGCTCCTGGATGAGTGGTGACGGTTATCATACCGCCCTTCATTTTTACGAGTACCCGTCAGAAGATTTAGATCGTTTCTGGTTATCTGACTTGATGTTGATTCCTGGGACACGTTCTTTCTTGTCCCTCTATCGAGCAAATAATAAAGAACTGAAGCAAGAAATTAAAGATGCCATTGAAGAAAAATCAACTCGTATTACAGGTAACAGTAAAATCGTTGATAACCAACAAGAATTAGATGAAATCAAGGATCTGACTCAGCTGGATCGTGATATTACGAAGAAAAATATTGCGATGCTAGGAATGTACGTCCGAAACTATTCCTCTGCCTCAACTAAAGAAGATTTGTTTAAAAAAGTTGAGGATATTAAAGATAAGACGTCAAATTTTAAGTCAACGATTCTCTCAGGGGAGTTGGATTTTGAATATCATGCCCCTTTTATCCCAGCACAGTATCAAATAGATTTGCCTAATCGCAGACGTGGGATTCCTATTAGAGCACATGATCTAGCAGGTGGTTATTTCTTTAATCACACTAAGCTAGAGGATCAAAGAGGCGTTTATATGGGCTGGACACCGACGAAGGGAGCTGTCAATTTCAACTTCCTAGAACGTGATGAACGCCGAACTCGCTCATTTATGATCATTTCAGGGAACCCTAAGATGGGCCAACGCTCATTCCTTTTGAAGCATACGGACGGTCTTTATGCCAAAGGGAACTATATTCGTAACTTTGATGCTAACGGTGCTTTCCTGGAGCAAACAAGACAGCAACATGGGGTTATCTTGGATTTATCAGGTGAAGCTAACCGTATCAACATTTTCCAAGTTTTTCCAACGGTTACCAACGAGGAAGGAACAGAGATCGATAAGAAGAAATCTTATAACCTTCATATCCAGAAACTCAAGAGCATCTTCAAGCTACTAAACAGTGAAGTAACAGGTGATGACCTAACAACTTTCGGTAGTATGCTGAATGAATTTTATATTGAAGAAGGCTTATGGGCACGTAATCCTAAGCTGAATCCAGAAAAGCTAAAGGCTACGGACTTAGTAAATGAAGAATATCCTATTCTATCTGATTTTATTCTGTATGCGGAAGACTATAAGCGTAGTCTAATGAGCCAAGGGAAGCCTGATGAAATCGCAATTAAATCTGTTAATCGTATCTATAATACCTTTAATGAGCTTCTCACAACGAATGCGGAGATGTTTGAAGGAACAACAGAATTTCAAGATATTTCTTCAGAGCAAGTAGTAACCTTTGATTTTTCAGGACTTAAAGGCACCCCTCACTTGCTCAATGCTCAAATCTTTTCAGTATTGTCCTTAGTTTCAGCCGATATTGTCAACAATGGTAAACGCTGTAAGCAGCTCCTAAAATCTAATTCTCATCTTACTGAGATGGATATGGAACACTATGTCGTTAATATCAGTGAGGCGCAAACATTGATCAATCCTAAGTATGAAAGCAGCGTTGAATTACTGGCAGATATGATTGATTCCATGGGAGAAAACTTTGCAGGTGTTGTTCTATCAGTTAACTCTCTGAGGGGGATTCTCTTTGAATCTGGAGTAGGAAACCATAAAGATCCATACGTGACAGCTGTTCAACGTATTTTCGGACTGATGCAATACCGTGTTTTTGCTCAGACAGATGAAACAAGTATTCCATTACTTACCAATGCCTTGGCTGGGTCTATGAATCAGTCAGAGTTAGAGACGCTGCCACGTTTGACGAAAGGACAACTGTTTATGAATATCGCAGGTGTCGGGAACTTGGTCTTCAACCAGCAGCTTCTAGCTCCTGAAGTACAACGCTATGGCGGTATCCAATAGAAAGGGGAATGACATGTCAAAAAAGGATCCACAAAAACTAGGACCAATCGCAAGACGAAAGCAGGCTATAAATAATTACATCACTATCCGAAAGGTAAGGAATCAGGAAATTAGGGACTATTTTGCTTCTGAAGAAGAACCTGATCCAGATCGTTTAGCAGAACAGAAAGCACGTGATCAAGAATTTCTAAGAAGTTTGAAAAAAATTGGAATTGGCTTTGTTATTTTCTTAATTGTTTATGCCATCTTAAAAACGATTCTTGGCTTATGGTAGTACGAGGTAAGACATGAAAAAAGCAGTTTACTTAAAAATACTACTTCCTCTTGTCTCCCTAGTCTTTGTCATCAGCGTAAGTGTATCGATACTAGCAGGAATTTTAGGGGCTGTTAGTAGCTCTAATTCAGATTGTTCAACAGAAGTTTCTACGTCAACGTCAACGACCACATCTGTCTCCTCAGGTGATGGTTCAATTGATTCTTTTGTTAAGGAACATAAAGAAGCTTATATCCTCTCCTGGAAAGCTGGAGGCTTTCTACCATCTGCATCGATAACGCAGACGATGATTGAGAATGGCTTTAACTTCTCTAACCCTAACGGAACATCTTTCTGGCAAGCCCATAATATGGGAGGGGTTAAAACCTCTAGCAAGGATAATTTCCCTGTCACGCTTGCAACTTATGGTGAAAATAGTGTTGACCTTTCAGGAACGAAGCCTGGGGCCAACGTCGGAGATGGAACAGGTGGCGCATATACCTGGTTTGCAAGTTATGATGCTGGTATTGTCGGTAAGGCTGAGTTTATGGCTCACCAATCCCTTTATACGAAGGCTATTAACAATACAGATGGTGTGGCAACTTTAAGTGCTATCGCAGATGGTGGCTGGGCTACTGATGGCACCTATAAAACCAAGCTTGTTGATATGTATAATACGCTTGGAAAACAGTATGAGTGGCTGGATAAGGAAGCGATTAGTGCTCATGGAGAAAAGCCTTACAAAGCGACAGCATCTTCACCTGGAGACAGTAGCAACGCCCCATCTGATACTTCTACCGACAGCGATATTTCTTCAGATTGTAGTGATTCTTCCTCTTCAGAAAGCGCAACAGATGGGACAGGAACAGTTCCAGCTGATGCAACAGCTTGGGGTTATAAACCAGATGATCTTCCAGATAGTTTGAAGCAGTATATTATTGATCCATCGAAGAATGGACTAACCTATAAAGGGCCAACTGGTTGGGTTGAACATTCAGGCCAATGTGTGGATCTCACGGTTAGTCTTGGAAATCAGATATGGGGTGGTTCAGGAACTGTTATTGGTAATGGTGATAGACAGGCAAGCTCCTGGGCAAGTACTCGATTTGGAAATAGTACGAAAACGAGTCCTAAACGTGGTGCGATCTTCTCGACTAACGCAGCAGCTAATCACACAGGGATTGTCTGTCATGTGTTTGAAGATGGTTCCATCTTGATTGTCGAACAGAACACTCCTTTATCAGGAATCAATAAATATGGAGTAATTGATACTTGGAACTATCGTGTTGTTAGTCCATCAACACAAAAGTCAGATGGTTTTCATTACGCCTACCCTGATAATAAAGAACCTAAAATCAAATAAAGAAAAGAAGGAATATCATGTTTAATTGGATTAAGGAGAACATCATTATGGTTTTTGTTGTTATTCTATTAGTTGCCTTGGCAGGATTCGGTATATTTTCTAAGTTTAAAGAAAGTACTCATAGACCTCCTCAGACAGAGCAAGTCTCAAATAAACCAAAGAAAGAGGATTCAGATCCTCCTAAAGAAGAAACAGCGGACGAAAAGAACTATCGAACAGCTAAATTGAAGTTAGAACACCCTTACTCAGAGAGTAGCGAGGAAAAGAAGCAACAAGTCCTTAAAGCCTTTGATGAAGCTATTGGTGATATTAAGAAATTAGGTCATCTGTCAAAAGTCAAAGGTACTTTAGAAAATCATCTTTCAATGAGTCAAGCAGGAATGGTTCAAACCCTTGCAATGGTTCTTCTGATAAATGATTATGAATACCAATCATCTAAACTAGAAGTGATGCCATCTGAAAATGAAGATGTTGTTCAATTTCTGATTGTTCTGACAAAGGATGGAGAAGATAATTGCTATTTCGTAGGAAATTTCAATACAACAGTTAATCAAATTCAGCTGAAATCCTATGTTGGCGGCAATATTGGTGGTACCTATGGATAGGGAATAAAAAATACACAAAAAGTTATATAACTTTTTGTGTATTTTTTATTGACAAAGGTTAGCGTATAAGATGAAATAGAGATATAAGAAGTTATATAACAATTTATATAACTAATCGCAAGTAAAGGGAGTGTTTTTATGAAGATTCAAACAACGAACCTCGATAAAGGGGGCGGTGGAAAAAGTAGCCACACGTACAATGAGGGAGACTGGTTGTCACGTGTCAAAAATAAGCGTACCTTGTTAATTGATGGAGCTAGAGAATGTAACTTAACGCATTCCTTTGATGTAACGAGTGAAAAGACAATCTATGATATTTTTACAACCGGGGAATATGAAATTTGTCGGATCAATGATAACCTTAGTTTGATTCGTGGAGATGAACGACTAACAGATGAACAGTTAGATTTAGCCAGTCGAAATAACAAATACCTTCAGTTGTTTATGTGGTTCAGTGAACATTATGAAGAGTTAGCTGAACAATTTGATATTATCTTGATTGATACTCACAATGATGAAAGCCTAGTGACTGCAAACTTTATTGCTGTTTCAGATATTGTTTTAGGAGTAACGGATGCGTCCACAAATGGTTTTCGTGCTTGGTTGGCTCTTAAGAAGTTTGTCGATTACATCAAGAGTGAAGCTGTTGAAGTTATCACAAAGAAAAGCTATGTGAAAGCTGATGCTTATCTCATTGGTAATAAAATCGAGTACTACGGTAATAATGTGACAGATACCTGCAAACAATTTTTGGATGTTGTCCAGGAAGATGAAGCCTATCTGGGCTCCATTCAGAAAAAAGAACTGGTGGCCAAAAGTTTAGTCATTAACCAAAGTGTTTTTGAACAACGTGAACAAATGACTGCTAAACAAAAACAAGATCACCAGAAATTTTATGATAATATAGAGTATGTCTATGAAAACATTTTAACAGTACTAGAAAGAGAGGTTGCCTAATGTCTGATAATCGCTTTGCTCAATTAAGGGATAATTTTGAAAAAGAACCACCTAAGCGACGTGTTCCAACGCCTCGCACAACGGCAGCTCAAAAGGCTCCTGAGAGCTATAATAAAAAAGGGCGTTATCCATTTTCGCTGCATTATGATGTCCGTTATGAGAAGCTTGAAGAGCTTGTCGCATTCCATGGAGCTAAGTCAGCTTCAGATTATCTGGAAAAAGTAATTGTCCAGGAATGGGAGAAGATGCAGCGGAAGCTCAAGAATCAGGAAAGATAAGGCTTATTCCATATATGACCCAAGGAGAAAGACTATGATTATTTTTATTTCCATCAAAAAATTTGTTCAAACTTTCTGGTGGTTGATAGCAGCAATAGCGCTGTATATCTTCTATCAGTCTATTGGTTTAAATATGTTCTTCTTGCTAGTTATTGGATTGCTAGCACTGAAGTTTGTTCCTGTTCTAGTATTGCCAATTATCATCATTGCTATAGGAGTCCATTTCTCAGGCGGCTTTTCGTTCATTGCAGACTTTTTAGAAACAGGGATTCTTATGCTAATAGGTCTCCCTTTTGCCCTCATCACTGGGCTGTTTATTGATGAACAGATAAGAGCCATTAAAGATGCTAAAAAGCTAAAAACTAAATAATGGTTCAACGTAGGAGTCCTTCCATCATCTGCTGGAAGGGCTTTTTTAATTCAGAATTAAAATATATTTGAAAAGAAAATGCTGAATCTATAAAATAAGGCTCGTTATTTCAAAATTAAAGGAGAGGAAGAGGGCAAATGACGACCTTTGATGAAAGAGAACTGAAGGAGCAGCTATCTGAGCAAAATGCGATTAACTTTTATGACTTTGTGACCAAGTATGACGATCAGATGGTCCCAGTTATGAAAGCTAGAGGATACACGTGTGTACATTCTATGGAACGTACAGTTGCTTTTACGTTTGGGGAATTTACCTTCCGTCGCCGTCGATGGAAGAAGGGGGATAAATGGGTAGTTCCAGTAGATGAAAAACTAGGACTAAAGAAGAATGTTCGATTCTCCTGGGAATTTATGTATCAGATTGCTAGATTATCTACGATGATGCCTTATGATAAAGTCACGCAGGTTATTCAACTGACTTATCACATTACGATCACTAAGCCTACAGTAGTTCAAGCCGTTAAGCTTTGTGATAAGCTGCTTGAAGAACGTGCAGCTTATCGTTTCTATGAGGAGTCTATTAATCGAGACAAACAAAAAGTCGATGTTATCTATATTGAAGGTGATGGTGTTATGGTAAAGGCACGTGATGTCGATACAGATAATCGTCATTATGATTTGTCTCATTTCGTAGTGCATACAGGAAGTCATAAAGTTGGGAGTAACCGCTTTGAACTGAAGGATAAAAAGGAATTTGTAGCCCTGGATAATCGCTTAGTTAGGGAACAAGTCTTGGATTACCTTTACAATACTTATGAGATAACTGACCAAACATTGCTGATCACTAATTCTGATGGTGGTCACGGTTATACACCCTATATTTTTAAAGAGATTGCTAAGGCGCTAAAAATCAAACTACATGAGCATTTTTGGGACGAGTATCACGTAAACCAGAAACTAAAAAAGTTCTTCAAGCCCTATTCAGAGGAGCTTCTTGATAGAGCTTTTCAAGCGATTAAGCAACATGACAAAGGGAAGCTTCGTACAGTTCTTGATACAACTGAAGCATTGGTTTTGACTGAAGAAGAACTGGAAGCTTTTGAAGATTTTAAAAGAAAGCTGCTTAATAATTTTCAGTACACTAAACCAGCAGAGCTACGAGGCTTCAGTCATGCAGGTATAGGCATTATGGAAAGTCAACATAGAAAGATTACGTACCGAATGAAGAAACGTGGTATGTACTGGACAGTTTGGGGAGCTGAAACCATGAGCCAAATCATTGTACTTAGCTACGAGGATAAACTACGAGACTTATTTTTTGGTTCCTGGAGAGAAGATTATAAAAAATTAGTTGAGTTAGAATCATTGTCAGCTGGAGCTTTCAAGATAAAATTAAATCAAATTGAGCGAGAATATAGCCTTCATAAGTTGAGTAAAAAGGAAAGTCTACGAGCTTATTGGACAAATAAATAGATAAAAAGATATATAACAAGTTATATAAAAACAACCTTTCAAAAGAAAGGCTTTTTGTGCTACAAAATTGAAGAAAATACTTGCTTAGTGGGTTTAGGTGTGTTATAATTTAACTAACTTAATCGAATAAAAAAAGACGAAGGTGCGTCAACACCTCCGCCTTACCGAGTAAGAACCTCACCTTCTTACTCAGTCTTTAATTAATGATACAGGATAAATGTATCACTGTCAAGACTGAGCAAGAAAAATTGTTCGGTCTTTTTGTTTACAACTCGGTTACAAGTTCTTCTCATAAGCCATGGATGAACATTCTAAAAAATTCTACCGCATACTTCCTTTAACTTTTTCTTGACAATCTACAGAATTCCGTGTAGAATAGAATAGATCTTGAACTTGAAGGGAGTGAAAAACATGTCAAAAACAGTAGTACGTAAGAATGAATCTCTTGACGATGCTCTTCGTCGTTTCAAACGCGCGGTTACTAAAGCTGGTACTCTTCAAGAAACACGCAAACGTGAATTCTATGAAAAACCTTCTGTAAAACGTAAACGTAAATCAGAAGCAGCTCGTAAACGTAAAAAATTCTAATTGAATACAAGAACAGACTTCGGTCTGTTTTTTGTTTCTCTAGAAAAATTGAAGATAAAAAACCCGACCTTCTAGCTAGAAGATCGGATCTTTTTATCTGATTATTTGTTTGCAAGCAAGTCGCGGATTTCAGCAAGCAACTCTTCTTGAGTAGGAGCAGCTTCTTCTTCAGCAGCTTCCTCTTTTTTACCAAGGTTTTGAGCTTTCTCAGCAGCTTTTACTACGAAGAAAAGAACAGTACCAACAACAAGGAAGTTGATAACAGCGCTCAAGAAGCTACCGTAAGCAACACCGTTCCATGACAATTGTGCAATCTTTTCAACACCAGCAGCTTTCATAGCTGGGTTCAAAATAAGTGGAGTGATGATATCGTTAACAAATGATGTTACGATAGCTCCAAATGCAGCTCCGATAACGACTGCGACAGCAAGGTCAACAATATTCCCACGAAGGAGAAAAGCTTTCAAATCTTTTAACATATCCTAAATATGTCCTTTCATAATAAATTTTACAGAGCATAGTATAACTAAAATTTTTTTCGTATTCAATAAATATGCTCAAATTTTTTTAAAAAGTTGATTTAAGAAAAATGGAGGCTTTCAAAACTCAGGAAAAATGTGGAAAAATCGGGTGAAAATCAATGCGGATGATTTACAATTGACAAAAATTAGTTTAAAATAGTTAATGATATTCTATGGTAAAATGGAGGCACTGTTTATGGTTGACAAACAACTGATTTCAGAAATAAAAAACAGTGTGAATATTGTAGATGTAATCGGAGAAGTCGTTCAATTGACAAAGGCAGGACGAAACTTTTTAGGTCTCTGCCCTTTTCATGGTGAAAAGACGCCTTCTTTCAATGTGGTCGAGGATAAACAATTCTATCATTGTTTTGGTTGTGGTCGCTCAGGCGATGTTTTTAAGTTTATCGAAGACTATCGTGGTGTCTCCTTCATGGAAGCTGTTCAAATTGTCGGAGATCAGGTGGGCATTCGTGTCCAGACTCTTCCTCCAAGTCAGTCTAGGCCCCAACAAGCAGATGAGAAACAGCCCTTCTATGAAATCCATCAAGAGGCTGCCAAGTTCTATCATGCCATCCTGATGACGACAAAGATGGGTGAAGAGGCTCGGCAATACTTGTATGATCGAGGCCTTGATGATGAGGTTCTTCGGCATTTTCAAATAGGGCTTGCACCAGCAGAAGGAAATTATCTGCTTCAGAGTGTTTCAGGGAAGTTTTCAGAAAATATTCTGGCCGACTCAGGTTTATTTCATATTAGTGATAGGGGGATCATGTATGATGCGTTTCAAGATCGCATCATGTTTCCCTTGTCGGATGATACTGGCCGAGTCATTGCCTTTTCTGGTCGACTCTGGCGTGAATCAGCTGAGGGAGCAAAGCCTCAGGGGAAATACAAGAACAGCCGCGGTACGCTCCTTTTTAACAAGAGTTATGAGCTCTACCATTTGGACAAGGCCAAGCAGGTCGCTAAGAAGAACCATGAGCTTTATCTGATGGAAGGATTCATGGATGTCATCGCAGCCTACCGAGCTGGGATTGAGAATGCCGTTGCTTCTATGGGGACAGCCCTCACGCAGGAACATGTGGCTCATCTGAGCAAATTTACCAAAAAGGTTATCTTGGCCTATGATGGGGATAAGGCGGGAAGGCTGGCGACAGCAAAAGCTTTGGAGGTCCTGGAAAAACAGGAGGTAGAGGTTGTTCAAATTCCTGATCAGATGGACCCAGACGAGTATCTCAATAAGAATTCTCCTCAGGCTTTGGCGGATTTATTGGAAAAAACACGTCTCAGTCGCGTAGAGTTTCTCATGGATTATTGGAAGCCAGATAATATTGAAAATTTGCAGGCGCAGATTGAATTTGTCGAAAAAATGGCTCCCTTAATTGCTCAGACGCCATCTGTAACGGCACAGAATACCTATATTTATAAATTAGCCGATCTCTTGGTCGACTTTGATTATATGCAGGTAGAACAGACGGTTAATGCTAGTCGCCTTCAGATGCGTAGCCAACGTCAGGAGCAAGGACAAGTTCAGGCCCAGGATCCAGTTGCTAGTCCAACTGTTGTCCAAAAGCAACTGCCTCGTCTGGTCCGGGCGGAGAATCATCTCCTTCATCGGATGAATGCTTTTCCTTATGTTTTGAATGAATATCGTCTTCGGACAGATTTTTCATTTGATACCCCTGCCTTACAGACCTTGTACCAACTTCTTTGTCAAAATGGAGAAGTGACATCGCAGGATTTGTCAGAGCAGACAGAGGAAGTGCAACGGGCCTGGTATCTGATGTTAGAAGAAAATTTACCGGATGAAATAGCGGAGAATGAGTTGGAAGAAGTGGAAGAAACGAGAAAACGGGAGCTTCTTCGCAAAGAAAGTCAACAAATAGGAAAGAAAGTCCGAGAAGCCTCTCACAGCGGAGATGCGGATCAGGCTTTATTGGAACTCGAGCGCTTAATCGCTCAAAAAAGAAGAATGGAGTAGGAATGGCGAAAGAACAAAAAGATATCACAACTTTAGATGTCCAAATTGCAGAGTTTATTCGTAGTCATAAGAAAAGTGGTACTGCAACAGATGATGAAATCAATGATCAATTGGTCATTCCTTTTACCTTGGATGCCGATGGGATTGATGATTTGTTGCAACGGATTCAAGATGCAGGGATTTCCATCACGGATAAGGAAGGAAATCCAAGTGCGCGTGTCCTGAACAATGAAGAGGAAGAACCAGAGTTGACGGATGAGGAATTGCTTGGAAGCAACTCTGCCAAGGTCAATGACCCAGTACGGATGTACTTGAAAGAAATTGGGGTCGTTCCTCTTTTGACCAATGAAGAAGAGCAAGAATTGGCTATCTTAGTGGAACAAGGAGACTTGGAAGCCAAGCAACGTTTGGCAGAAGCCAACCTTCGTTTGGTTGTATCCATTGCGAAACGTTACGTTGGTCGTGGAATGCAATTTTTGGATTTGATCCAAGAAGGAAATATGGGCTTGATGAAGGCCGTTGATAAGTTTGACTATACCAAAGGGTTCAAGTTCTCTACCTATGCTACTTGGTGGATCCGTCAGGCTATCACTCGTGCTATCGCAGACCAAGCCCGTACCATTCGAATTCCTGTCCACATGGTGGAAACCATTAACAAATTGGTTCGGGAGCAACGCAATCTCTTGCAAGAATTGGGACAAGACCCAACGCCTGAACAAATCGCTGAACGCATGGATATGACGCCTGATAAGGTGCGCGAAATCTTGAAGATTGCCCAAGAGCCTGTTTCTCTTGAAACACCAATCGGGGAAGAAGACGATAGCCATTTGGGAGATTTCATCGAAGACGAAGTAATTGAAAATCCAGTAGACTACACCACTCGAGTGGTTCTCCGCGAACAATTGGATGAAGTCCTCGATACCCTGACAGACCGGGAAGAAAATGTGCTTCGTCTCCGTTTCGGTTTGGATGATGGAAAAATGCGGACCTTGGAAGATGTGGGGAATGTCTTCAACGTGACCCGTGAACGGATCCGTCAGATCGAAGCCAAAGCCCTCCGCAAACTCCGCCACCCAAGCAGAAGCAAACCATTACGTGATTTTATAGAGGATTAAAAAGGTCCGGGGGACCTTTTTAACGGCCACCCAAAAACAAAAGAGTGGCCAGGTCCAGTGGACATTTTTAACGGTCGCCTAGAAATAAAAAAGCGACCCAGGCCCAGTGGCCCCTTTTAACGGTCGCCTAGAAATGAAGAAGCGACCCAGGTCCGGGGGACCTTTTTAACGGCCACCAAAAAAAAAGAGAGTGGCCCAGGTCCAGTGGCCCTTTTTAATGGTCGCCTAGAAATGGGAAAGCAACCTAGGTCCGGGTGCCCTTTTCTAGAGCCCTTTGAATCTAGGGCTTGCTGTAAACAAAATAATTCTTCCTGGGGTTGAACTGAGTGAAGAAGGAGTAAAGAATGAGTTATACGACAGAAGAAATCGAACAAATTAAAAACCGTATTCTTGAAAATCTAGAGCAGGTCATCGATCCTGAATTAGGTATAGATATTGTCAACCTTGGTTTGGTCTACGAAATTCGGTTTGATGGTGAAACTGGTGAAACAGAAATCGATATGACCCTCACCACCATGGGCTGTCCATTGGCAGACTTGCTGACGGATCAGATTTATGATGCTTTAACAGGAATGGAAGAAGTGACCAAGGTCGATGTGAAATTGGTCTGGTATCCAGCTTGGACAGTTGAGAAGATGAGCCGCTATGCGCGAATTGCTCTAGGAATTAAATAAAATTGTTTTAAAGGAGGAATGGATGTTCCTCTTTTTTTGCGAAGATAGTTTGGATGTCAAATAGTACGAATATTATATCTTCTTTTACGATTATATCTTGCAATCACTTCTTAGTAAGGTTATAATAGAATCATTATTAAATTAAGGAGAAGATTATGAATCAGTACCCTTTGGTCTACTTAGACCATGTTCAAAAAGTGTATGGTAAGCACATTGCCTTATATGATGTGAGTGTCAATATTCAACCGGGTCGTATCATTGGTTTGTTAGGACCAAACGGAAGTGGTAAAACAACCATCATTAAATTAGTGAATGGGCTTTTGCAACCTACTTCGGGAAATGTTTACATCCATGGTGAAGTGCCGTCTGCAAGAACCAAACAAGTCGTTTCTTATTTACCAGATACAACTTATTTGGATGAGAATATGAAGATTTCAGAGACTCTCCGTTTCTTCCAAGACTTCTATAAAGATTTCAATGTGCAACGTGCCTATCAATTGTTGAACGATTTACAATTGCACCCAGAGCAAAAATTGAAACAACTCTCTAAAGGGAATAAAGAAAAAGTTCAATTAATTTTGGTCATGAGCCGTGAAGCGGATTTGTACATTCTTGATGAACCAATTGGTGGAGTGGACCCTGCTGCGCGTGACTACATTCTTAGAACCATCATTCAAAATCGTCGTCCAAACTCATCAGTATTGATTTCAACCCACTTGATTGCGGACGTTGAACAAGTCTTGGATGAAGCGCTCTTTATCAATCAAGGTCGTATTCTGTTGCATGAAAACACAACTGTTTTACGTAACCAATACGGTAAATCGATTGATGAGATCTTCCGTGAACAATTTAGAATGTATTAGGAGGCTCTTATGTTTGGGAAATTAATGAAATATGAATTAAAAGCAACCTATAAGTGGTATCTCATTATTTCGGGTGTGCTTGCTATTCTCGCTATTTTTGCTGGTTTATTAGCTTCTAGTGTTATTACTGGCGCAGCAAGTTATACAGCAGATACAACCTATACGATTGTTGGAATTGTTGTTCTGGTTATTTTTGCGGGTTACATTGGCTTGACCTTGACCAACTATATCATTATTATTCGTCGTTTTTACAATAATATTTTTGGTCGAGAAGGTTATTTGACCTGGACTTTGCCAACTAGCTCTCATACCGTTTTACTTGCAAAAGCTACCTCTGCTTTGATTTGGAGTATCTTCTGTTTTATTAGCTTGGTCCTTTCTTTGGTTATTTTCCTAGGTGTAATTGGACTTTCTCAACAACAGAATATCTTTGAGGTGCTTGGTCTACTTCTTGAACGTATTGGTGGCCCTCTGTTTTGGCAAACCTTGTTTTTCCAATTGTTAGCAACCATTTCAGGGATTTTGATGCTCTATTGTGCGATTTCACTGGGCCAACTTTTTATTAATCATCGTGTCGTAATGGCCTTTGTCTTTGGTTTTATTCTTTGGGTTGTTCTTAGCATCATTGGAAGAATGTTTCCTACTGTGGAGTTAACCAGTCTTTCATATCTGTCAAGTGGCTATTATGATACCCTTAGTGATGTATTGGCTGTTAACTTTATTCCGGCTTATATCTATGAACTAGTAAAAATTGTAGCGATGTACTTTACCGTTCATTATGTAACAAAATTCAAATTGAACTTACAATAAGAATGAAAGAGGAAGGAATTCCTCTTTTTCTTTTGCCATTTTATCCAAAAAATGATACACTTGAGTATATCATTTTGGGGTCGTTACGGATTCGACAGGCATTATGAGGCATATTTTGCGACTCGTGTGGCGACGTAAACGCTCAGTTAAATATAACTGCAAAAAATAACACTTCTTACGCTCTAGCTGCCTAAAAACCAGCAGGCGTGACCCGATTCGGATTGCTCGCGTCTGATGACAGGTCTTAATTTTAGCGAGATACGATCAAACTTTGTCTAGCAGTTTGATAAGAGATTGATAGACTCGCAGTTTCTTGGCTTGAGTTATGTGTCGAGGAGCTGTTAAAGCAATACATAACCTATGGTTGTAGACAAATATGTTGGCAGATGTTTGGACGTGGGTTCGACTCCCACCGGCTCCATATATACTTTCTAAAGTTTTCTAAAACTTTCTAAAACGTTGTAAAAACAACGTTTTTTGTTTTATACTTTCTATTTCTTTTTGAACCTTTTTGGAACTAACAGACCCAAAAACAGACCCTTTTTTATCCAAAGAGTCTGTTTATATGTTATTTGTTTAAAAATCAATATAGCTTGCGAATTTCTCACCGATATCATCCTTAGCCTCTCTGGTGATGTGAGTGTAGATATTCATAGTTGTTTTTAGGTCTGAGTGCCCAAGTCTGTACTGGACCTGCTTGAGTGTCATTCCGGCTTCAAAACATAGGCTGGCATGTGTGTGCCGGAATCCATGGATCCTAATTGGGCGCATGTCTGAATCTTTGACAATTTGTTGTAGCCATTTCCGTGGTAGTGATCCTGGTATTGGTTTTCCAAATTCATTTTCAAAGATATAAGTAGTAGTAGGGTTCATCTCTCTCCACTCTGCGAGGAGCTCACTTGTTTTCTTATCCAAGCTAATCAATCGGTTACTACTTTTGTTTTTTGTAGCACCGACGGATTCCCCGTCAAACCCTCTCGTAATAGCTTTGTTTATGCTCAGAGTGTTATTGTTCCAGTCTTCCCATTTGAGGGCTAAAACCTCCCCTTTTCGAGCCCCTGTGAAGGCTAGAAGACGAAAGAGGACTTTCTTTCTCAATTCATCTGTTTGGTATACTAACTTGAGGAAAGATTTTAGCTCATTTTTGTCGTAAAAATCGCTGTCTGTATCTGCTTGCTTTCTGACAAGGGTCGTTACGCTCTCAACCGGATTGGTTGAGATGTATCCGTGTCGGATGGCATACTTACAAATATTGTTCATCAAGCCTCTCATTTTACGTCCGTAAACAAGTTTCTTGGACCAAGCATTGACCTGCTCCTGAAGCTGAAGAGGAGTGAGAGAAGATATTTTTTGATTTCCTAAAGTTGGATAAATATGATTTTATATATTCCGTTCTGTCTTGATGTAGGTACTATCTTGTACGGTGTCAGCATATTCCTTGAGCCATTTTTCAGCGACTTCCTTGACAGTGATTTCCTTCTTTTTTCCTCGCTATTCTCGAGGTCGTCTTGAAGCTGGAGAAGTGCTGCTCTTGCCTTGGCTTTTGTCTGAAAACCCTGACGCTTCACATACTTGTCCTTTCCATTTTCTTTACTAACATAGACTCTGAATTTGTAGGCAGTTTCGCCATTTTTCTTTTTGTAAGATTTAATTTCCATTGAATTTTACCTCATTTCTTGTTAAAATGGGTATAAGAAAAGACATCATAAGAGGGTATCTCTATGACAATCTTTTCCTGTAACTTGCCTCACGCTCTCGGTCGCCAAACTTCTGAGCGCGGGGCTTTTTTGTTTTTACTTGCTATTTAGCTTTTTCAGTTCGTCAATAATCTGTTGGTTTTGACTAATCAATATCCAATTTTGTTCTACCAACGCCGAAAGATAACTTACTTTTGCTTGCTCTTCGGCTTTTGCAAAACTAAGAGCCATACCCGTTTTTATCAGACCGTTACCAGATAGGTCATTGATCACCTTCTCTACCTGGACAAAACTTTCTTCAGATAGGTTTGTCACTCCACGTTCTTCAAGATAAATTTGAGCTTTTGATATTTTAGGCTCTTTAATACCACCAAATAATCCCATATTTTTCTCCTTTTTGAGTTATCCCACTAATCTATAAAATTCATCAATGACCATCAGTTCATCTGTGGTTGTTTTTAATTTATGTTTCTCCATAAAATGTAAATAGTTAAAATCCTCCTTATCTACATGACTCAGTTTCTCCTCTAATAATGCGTGTATCATGGTCCTATTGGCCTCATTCTCGCATTTTATCGGGTTGATGGTATATTCACCCCTCGAATGAGTTAGATGCCCTAATTCGTGTAATATGACCCTTTTCTGGGCCTCACTAGATAGTGCCTTATTAACGAATACTATCTTTATCTCATCTACATAAATGCCGTGCCTATGCCACAGTTCCTTATCAAAATAGGCTATACGGACACCATGCAGATCACGTATTTCTTCTAAGCTCATAATCTGCCTTTTAAATAAATTTCTATTATATTTTGAATTGCTTGTATGTCGTCTTCATTAAGAGGCTTGCCGTCAAACGTTTTAGCGTTCTCTGCCATCTTTCGTAGGTCGGTTTCTGAATAGGTTGGTTCTTCCGAAGTTTCATCAGCCCACCCCATAAGTTCGGCTGGGGAAATACGTAGCTTATCAGCAATTTTTTTCAGGACTTCAGGGCCAACCTTTTCTATATCGCCTTTTTCATAACGAAAAATAGTAGAGCGTGATACACCTACCGCATCAGCCAAATCATCAGCTGAGATTTTTAATTCTTTTCTTCTTAATTTTATTTTTGCTCCAACGTTCATGATAATTGCCTCCTATATATTACACTTTAATTCTACAACTTTAGTTTCAAAAATGCAATAAAAAAGTTTCAAAAATGCGATTTTTTGTTGACAATTACTATTTAAGGTGTTATACTTAATACAACAAGTCGCATAAGTGCGACAAATAGAAAGGAAAATACATGGTAGATGTATCAAGATTAAAAGGTAAAATTGTTGAACGCAATACCACGCAAGAAGAACTTGCTAACAAGATTGGTATTGATAAAAGCACGTTTTACCGTAAGATGAAACAAAATGGCAACTTCTCAATCAAAGAAGTGAACATGATTGTATCAACGCTCAATCTTTCAAAAGATGAAGCTTTGTTCATTTTTTTTAGCGAATCAGTCGCATAAGTGCGACAATTAGAAAGGAGCACAGGTGAAGTGAAAATGAAGAATTTAAGTATCGGCATCAAAATTTCTAATGTCGAGGAATTGGCAGAAGCTAGTCGAGAAGTAGCTAAAAAAGCCGAAGAATTGCAAGAAGCAACTAAACGGCTTAATGAGGTTAAGTTGAAATTAGAAACCGAGTCTCTTCATGATTAGGATTTGTGTTGCATTGGAAATTAAATAACAAGGAGGTGAAAGAATGAGACCAAAACGATATCCGTATAGCGGAAAAAGAAAAAAGTCTATCAGAAGCTCGATAGACTTTGCAATAGATCAAAATGCTATTCTTCAATCGGTTGTTCTAAATTCCCCATTGAAACGCCCAGAATCTGATCTATAAATAAGCAAACATATGGCATTGTGAATGGACCCCCAAACGAAGATGTACGAAGTTCAACATCTACCAAAAAAAATGCTGTTGGATTTTTTTCATCGTATTCAGAAAGTCGCATATCTTTTATGTTTTGAGAAATCGTAGATACATAAGAATGTTTTGTATCAGTAGGGTCATAAATTTCGCCAATATATTGTCCAGCAGCTGTTTGGACTATTAACTTGTGGTTTGTATCTTTCGCTATATTCCCTTGCGCCAATATCAAATCAAGTTTTGCTAAGTTATTACTCATTTTTTCTCCTTTCTGTTGAAATTTTGACTAAAACGGTGAGAGGTCCTAGTCAATAATGATTATAACATAGATAACAGAAAAACACAACATATTGTTAATAAAATATATTTGCCTACCAAGATATAGTGTTTCGAGGAGTAGAAAATGTGGGAACAATTAAATCAGATAATGCAGGAAAGAAATTTGAACGGCAATCAATTATCTAAGATGGCTGGAGTTAATAGAAGTTTCTTTTCTGACTTAAAGACTGGAAAGGTAAAGTACCTTTCTTGGCCGAACATGTGCAAAATAGCTGACGCACTAGAAGTCAGCTTGGATGAGTTTAGATAGAAAGAAGGAAATATGAACGAACTAGAAAGAACAGCCCTCAACGAGATATTGAGGACTGTGACATATATTGCTGAGAAGTTGGATGAACTAGATTCTAAGATTTCTTTGAACGATTCACAAGCTCTTGAGCATCAAGAAAGTTGAGTTTCATTTCCATGTAGTGAATAACTCCGTGCAGGTAGTTTTTTAGGTCTGTAAAGCCTTTGTCGGGGTTGTTTCTGTAGTAATGACCTTCGTCATTGCCGATATAAGCTGATGCAAGCGCAAATGTTTTAAGATCTTCATCCTTAATATATTTTTCAATAACTTGTTTTAATGACATTTTAATGATTTTATCTTCATCATCAGGATTGGTAATTATGGAAAAATCTTTAACAAAAAACTCAAGAGCCTTTCGATATCCTATACCTGCAATGTGGCCTAATTGTTCATGCTCAGCTTTCAGTGCTTGGACATAGATTTGCTTACCAATTGGAGAAACTATCTCTACATCGTCAGATATAGGTATATCGCTTGGGAGATTAGGAATTACTTTGATATGTTCGATTTCGTATCTTTCAGTGTATGAATTGATCAAATATTTTATAGCTATAAATTCCTCCGTCCAGAAGTGCTTACAACCTAAGCATCGGAATGTTAATACCAAATTTGTTTCATCTTCTGTGAGAGGAAAATAAGAAGAATTTACAAGATCTGGATTGGTTGGTTTTTTACAAATTGGACAGATGTCTTCAACGGTTACAGGTCTAGAAACAGAAGAGTTTATTTTTGCTTGAAATATCATAATTTTCCCCAATCGTTTTTATTTTATTATACCAAATTTAGAAAGGACGTCATGAACGAAATAACATTATCAAACAATTTGGCTCAGATTGAGCTAGAAATCAGCCATCACAAGCAAATAGCTGGTCAGTCCATTTGGGAAATCGGCAGACGGTTGAATCATGTGAAAGAAAATGATCTTACGCATGGACAATTTACAAATTGGGTAGAGAATCAAGGGATTCACATTCGAGAAGCTCAACGAATGATGAAAGTAGCTTCTGAGGTACCAAACACGACAACGTTGTCGCATTTGGGTACCACAGCACTTCATCTGATAGCAACTCTTCCAGAAGAAGAGAAAGAGGAGCAGATCCAGCGCATTGAAGACGGTGATACTCCGACAGTGCGAGAGCTACAGGAAGTTAAGAGGAAACTCAAACTCACCCAACAAGCAAATGAACTTCTAAGGAATGAGAATGAGAAAATCAAGTCTTCCAAGACCGAGGTCAAGGAAACTATCAAAGAAGTCGTACCGGACGATTACAAGGCTACACAGGACCTTAACAGGCAATTGCTGGAAAAGAACAAGGAACTTTCTAAAACCGTGAAAGCGATGGAAGAACGCTCCGAATTTATCGAAAAGCAATTTGCCGAGACACTGGCCCATCGTGAAGAGGTCGATAAGAAGAATGTCTTCAAGCTGCTTACGAAGAAATCAAGGACCGTAAAGGTAAAATGGTTAAGGCTTTCCATACGCTATCAACGCTGACATCGGTACGATTTATACTGACACAACCGCTAAAAATGGTGCAGTCAAGTGGATTAAAATAAAACGCTGGAACTGGGCAGAACGCTTGGACAGTCTTGTATGGAGAATTGAAACACAAGCCTAAAAACATAAACTCGACCCTTGGTGCGTCCTATGTAGAATTCAGACGTATCAATTCGACGGTTGAAATCAGCTTCGGCGGGCTATCGTGGGGCTGGTTTGGTATCAAACGCAGAGGTGCGCCGGGATACGTACCACAATGTACTGACCGAGAGCGAAACGTGGTAATCTTAAATGTCGGTGGGATTCCGACTGGTCTTCGGCCTACAGGGTCTAAACTGGGAGTTATCACAAATGACCGAGGTAAGCGCTACGGCACGTTTTACGTATCTGGGCCATCTGACGGCAGTCAAGTGCGACTGCAGTTTGACGATCCAGTACCAACAGATCAAGACATCGGTGATATACGATTTACTAGCATGTCCTATACCACGGATGACCCGTGGACGGAAAATCTATAATCTATAA
Source organism: Streptococcus sp. SCPM-O-B-15294 (M123) (assembly GCF_058200455.1). NCBI lineage: Bacteria > Bacillati > Bacillota > Bacilli > Lactobacillales > Streptococcaceae > Streptococcus > Streptococcus sp. SCPM-O-B-15294 (M123). Next base: position 232,214 of record NZ_JBYQGU010000002.1, read on the forward strand.
TATATAAGACACACAACCCTCCCAATTCGGGAGGGCTTTTTTTATCTTCTTTGAAACTAGTTACAGACCTTTTTTCTGTAATAACGGCAAATTCCCAAATTGTCTATTATAATAGAAAGAAACTAAAATATTACATTTATTCATTAATTTTTACAATCAGTCCTAAACACATACCATAAATACGAAATAAGTTGATAAATTAATACTTCGATTATATATTTTTCAATTCTAGTGTATCGTAAAAGCCCTGAAATACTTGAATATTCATCTCAACAATAAAATAATTAATTTTTTTTAAAAATATCCTTGACATCTTGTATTAATTAGCGTACACTAGCTTTACTAGGTAACTCTAGCAATACTAGTAAAGTTATTTAATTTTTAAAAAGGAGGCCAAAATTATGGCAAACAAATATCAAACCAATTATCTCGTAGCTTTACCTGTGGTAAATGTTGATTTCCAATCAGCGAGAGAAGTCCTGAATGCCCACTTAGAGAAAGCTAATGAAGTAGGCTCTGTATACTTCAGCACAAGTAATAGAATAGACACTAAGAAACTCGAAAAGGTAACCCAAGTATTACTTGTAAGCAAATTATTTACTTACATTGCTGATTTGGTTGGCTATGACTATTTTGAAGAGAAATCAGCCCCTTCCGACGTTGCTAGTTATGCTCCAGAAATTTTCGCAGAGGATCAAGACAATCATTGGTTAAAACTAGCAAATATCAGACCAATTAGCCTAGATGATTTGAATACTTTTGAAATGGTAAATAAAAAAGTACAGGCACAATATAATGGTGTCGGAAACTACATTAAGAACACTGGACGTCTGCAAGTGTTCTATGCCAAGAAAACATCATAAGTGTAATAAACAATTACAAAAGAGCATTCCGTATTAACGAGATTTCTTGCTTTTGGGCTAGGAAATTAAGTAGTTCTGTGGTAAACTGAGTCATAGGAATAAATCTCTTTCTAGTAATGTTTCGCAACTCTACTATAACGGATTTATTCCTTTTTTGTGTTTACACAACTTATTTCACACTACCTAAATTTCACAATCAGACCCAAATACAGACCACAAATACGAAATAAGTTGATAAATTAGCATCAATCATACTCCCACTGGATCCATTTTTATATATGCAAACGGCAAATCCTTGTCGTTTTTTGTTTCTTTAAAATCTATCAAGCAATGATATCTTGTGAGCGATTCCTAAATTTTTTGTTGACAGGAGGAGTGCTTTTCCGTATAATGGATACTAGTTTGGAAGATTACTCAAGAGGCTTAAGAGGCCGTGTTGGAAACGCGGTAGGCGTGTAACAGCGTGCGTGGGTTCGAATCCCATGTCTTCCGTAAGAGAAAGGAAAGCAGATTAGTTGATCTGTTTTTTTGTTAGGCAGGATTGGCAAGGGGTAAGAGTGTCTTCTTTGTCGGATTTCCTGTATAATAGAAGGTAAGAACGGACGAAAAGGAGTGCAAGGTGATTACACAACTGGACACAAAATCGGTTTATACCTTTATGGACAGTTTAGTCTCTATTCGAGACTATATTCAGCGTGCCAAAGAAATGGGTTACCAACAAATCGGTCTCATGGATATAGATAATTTATATGGGGCCTACGAGTTTTTAGAAGAGTGCCAAAAAGCTGGTATTGGGGCTGTCCTAGGTCTTGATTTGGAAGTCGAGTTACCAGCGGGGCCCTTGTCTATCCGTTTGCTTGCATTAGGTACCGTAGGTTATAAACATTTAATCAAGATTTCCAGCATGAAAATGATGGGGACAACTGACTGGTCGGCCTTTCAACACTTGTTGGATGATCTAGCCATTATCGTTCCCTATTTTGAAGGGATTGAGTATTTAGACTTGGGCCAAGACTTTGCGATTGGTGTCTTTCCGGATACTCCAGCGAAACAGTTTTCTCGTCCTGTTTTCCCCCTCCATACAGTCCGCTATTTTTCAATGAGTGATTTGGAGAGTCTTCAGATGCTCCACGCCATTCGTAATAATTGCAGTCTGAAGGAAGTAGGAGCTGTTGACACTTCTATGATGTTACTGCCACCAGAAGAGTTGGAGCGGGCCTTTGCTCATAATTATCCAGATAGTATTTCTTATCTAGAGAAGACCCTTGCGACTGTTCATTATGAGATTGATACGCAATTGAAGCTTCCCCGCTTTAATCCAGAGAAACCTGCAGTCGAGGAATTACGTGAGTTGGCTGAGGAGGGCTTGAGAAGCAAGGGGCTGGACCAGACGGTTTACCAAGAGCGTTTGCGTCATGAATTAGCTGTCATCCATCAGATGGGCTTTGATGACTACTTTTTGATTGTCTGGGATTTATTACGGTTTGGTCGAAGCCAAGGTTACTATATGGGGATGGGCCGTGGCTCAGCAGTTGGTAGTCTAGTAGCCTACGCCTTAGATATCACAGGGATTGATCCGGTCAAGAACAATCTCCTCTTTGAGCGTTTTCTGAACTTAGAGCGCTATACCATGCCTGATATTGATATTGATATTCCAGATGTCTATCGTCCCAAATTTATCCAGTATGTTAAAAATCGCTACCGCAGTCCTCATGTGGCCCAAATTGTGACCTTCTCAACTTTTGGAGCCAAACAAGCCATTCGAGATGTTTTTAAGAGATTTGGAACCCCAGAGTATGAGTTAACCAACCTCACTAAGCGGATTGGCTTACGGGATACCTTGGCTTCCGCTTATGAAAAGAATTTAGCTTTTCGCCAAGCCATCCAAAGTCGTCCAGAATACCGGAAGGGCTTTGAAATTGCGAAGAGGATTGAAGGGCAACCACGCCAGACCTCGATTCATGCGGCAGGCGTCGTCATGAGTGGAGAAGACCTCACCAATCAAATCCCGATCAAGATGGGTGAGGAGATGAATTTGACCCAATATGATGCCCATGGTGTTGAGGCAAATGGTCTGCTCAAGATGGACTTCTTAGGACTCCGAAATTTGACCTTTGCTCAACGGATGCAGGAAGCCGTAAAGGAAAAATATCAAAAGGATATTAAGATTGAGGATATTCCCCTAGAAGATCCGGAAACGATTGCTTTGTTTGCTGCAGGAAATACCAAGGGAATCTTCCAGTTTGAGCAAGCAGGAGCTATCCGTTTATTAAGACGGGTTCAACCCAACTGTTTTGAAGAAATTGTTGCGACCACATCTTTGAACCGGCCTGGGGCTAGTGACTATATTGATAATTTCGTCAAACGCAAGCATGGCAAAGAGAAGGTTGATATGATCGATCCTAGTTTGGAAGGCATTCTAGCACCAACTTATGGCATCATGCTCTATCAGGAGCAAGTCATGCAGGTGGCCCAGACCTTTGCTGGCTTTAGTCTAGGAAAAGCCGATATCCTCAGACGGGCTATGGGGAAAAAGAACGTGGCAGAAATGCATCGGATGGAAGATGACTTTATCAAGGGGGCTGTCGCTCTTGGGCACAGTGCAGAAAAAGCCAAGCAAGTCTTTGCTATTATGGAAAAATTTGCTGGCTATGGCTTCAACCGTTCCCATGCCTATGCTTACTCAGCCTTGGCCTTCCAATTGGCTTACTTTAAAGTCCATTATCCAGATGTCTTCTTTGACATTATGCTCAACTACTCTAGCAGTGATTACTTGACCGATGCGCTCCAATTTGACTTTAAAGTAGCTCCTTTGACCATTAATACCATTCCTTATAAGGATAAGTTCCAAGATCAGAAGATTTATCTAGGAATGAAAAATATCAAAGGTCTTCCAAAAGATCTAGCCTATTGGATTATTGAGCAACGTCCCTTTGAGAGCATTGAAAATTTTATCTTGCGCTTGCCTAGCCAGTATCACAAACTTCCTCTCTTAACGCCACTGGTAGAATTGGGCTTGTTTGACTGCTTTGAAAAGAATCGCAGAAAAGTCCTTCAGAACCTTCCCAATTTATTTGTCTTTGCGGATGAATTGGGTAGCTTATTTGGTCAAGCTAATTATTCCTGGATGGATGCTGAGGATTATAGCAAGGCGGAGAAGTATGAAATGGAGCAGAGGGTCATTGGGGTCGGTCTTAGCCCTCATCCTCTGGTGGAAATTGTAGCTGCAAGTAGCCAACCGACTCGACCAATCGCTTCTTTAAGTGAAGGAGAACAGGCCACTATTCTAGTTGAAGTCCAATCGATCCGGACCATCCGAACCAAAAATGGGGAAAATATGGCCTTTTTACAAGTTTCCGATCTCCAAAAGAAGATGGATGTCACTCTTTTCCCAGATACTTATCGCCAGTATAGTGTGAAAATAAGAGAGAAGGGCTATTACTATCTCAAAGGAAAAGTGCAATCTAGAGATGGTCGTCTCCAAATGATTTTGATGGAAGCAGAAGAAGCCACCAATCAGCGTTTTTGGATTCAATTGTTTGATCACCAAGAGGACCGGGCAGTTTTAGATATCTTAAAGGCCTATCCGGGTCCCTATCCTGTCGTTATTCGCTATGAAGAGGAGAAAAAGACCATTCAATTAAAAGGAGTTTCCGTCCAGAAAAACGAGAAGTTAGAAAATGAGCTGGCAAGTATTGCTATGAAAACGATTTATCGATAAAATCTACGGAAAATAGGAGAAATTTGAGCCTCTTTGTGTTATAATCATTTAGAATGTAAAAGAAAAAAAGGAGCAAATATCGAAATGAAACGTATTGCTGTTTTAACCAGTGGTGGAGATGCCCCTGGAATGAATGCTGCTATCCGTGCAGTTGTTCGCCAAGCAATTTCTGAAGGAATGGAAGTATTTGGTATCTATAATGGATACGCTGGTATGGTTGCTGGTGATATCCATCAATTGGATGCTTCATCAGTTGGAGATATTATTTCTCGTGGTGGAACGATGCTTCATTCAGCTCGCTATCCTGAATTTGCTGAACGCGAAGGTCAATTAAAAGGGATCGAGCAGTTGAAGAAACATGGAATCGAAGGTGTCGTCGTTATCGGTGGTGATGGATCATACCACGGAGCGATGCGTTTGACAGAACATGGCTTCCCAGCTGTAGGACTTCCTGGGACAATTGATAATGATATCGTTGGTACAGATTTTACAATCGGGTTTGATACAGCAGTTACAACTGTTATGGACGCGATTGATAAGATTCGCGATACTTCGTCTAGTCACCACCGTACTTTCGTTATCGAGGTAATGGGACGTAATGCCGGGGATATTGCCCTTTGGTCTGGTATTGCTTCTGGTGCGGATGAAATTATCATTCCAGAAGAAGGCTTCGCTATCGAAGATGTCGTTGAGAGTATCAAAAAGGGCTACGAAAAAGGTCGTACACACAACATCATCGTTCTTGCTGAAGGTGTGATGTCTGCTGCTGAATTTGGTAAAGCCTTGAAAGATGCAGGAGATGCAAGCGATCTTCGTGTAACTGAACTTGGACATATCCAACGTGGTGGATCTCCTACTGCGCGTGACCGTGTTCTTGCTTCACGTATGGGAGCACATGCTGTTAAGTTGTTGAAAGCTGGTATCGGTGGTGTAGCTGTTGGTATCCGCAATGAACAAATGGTGGAAAACCCAATTCTTGGTAGTGCAGAAGAAGGAGCTCTCTTTAGCTTAACTGAAGACAGTAAGATCAAAGTGAACAACCCTCACAAGGCTGACTTGAACCTTGCAGAGTTGAACCGTAGCTTATCTTCTATTTAATATTTATTTGTTAAAATTTGTCTAAAAAGACAGTGTATTTTAAAAGGAGTCATAGAAATCATGAACAAACGTGTTAAAATCGTTGCAACCTTAGGTCCTGCGGTAGAAATCCGTGGTGGTAAAAAATTCGGTGAAGATGGATACTGGGGTGAAAAACTTGACGTTGAAGCTTCAGCTAAAAACATTGCTAAATTGATTGAAGCAGGAGCTAACACTTTCCGTTTCAACTTCTCACACGGTGACCACCAAGAACAAGGTGAACGTATGGCAACTGTTAAACTTGCAGAAAAACTTGCAGGTAAAAAAGTTGGTTTCCTTCTTGATACTAAAGGACCAGAAATCCGTACTGAATTGTTCGAAGGTGAAGCTAAAGAGTATTCATACAAAACTGGTGAAAAAATCCGTGTTGCTACTAAACAAGGTATCAAATCAACTCGTGAAGTGATTGCTTTGAACGTTGCTGGTGCTCTTGACATCTATGATGACGTTGAAGTTGGTCGTCAAGTATTGGTTGACGATGGTAAATTGGGTCTTCGCGTTGTAGAAAAAGATGATGCAACTCGTGAATTTGTCGTTGAAGTTGAAAACGACGGTGTTATTGCTAAACAAAAAGGTGTGAACATCCCTAATACTAAAATTCCTTTCCCAGCTCTTGCTGAACGTGATAATGACGATATTCGTTTCGGTTTGGAACAAGGTATTAACTTCATCGCGATCTCATTCGTACGTACTGCAAAAGACGTAAACGAAGTTCGTGCTATCTGTGAAGAAACTGGTAACGGTCACGTTCAATTGTTCGCTAAAATCGAAAACCAACAAGGTATCGATAACTTGGACGAAATCATTGAAGCTGCTGACGGTATCATGATCGCTCGTGGTGACATGGGTATCGAAGTACCATTCGAAATGGTTCCAGTTTACCAAAAAATGATCATCACTAAAGTAAACGCTGCTGGTAAAGTTGTTATCACTGCAACAAACATGCTTGAAACAATGACTGAAAAACCACGTGCAACTCGTTCAGAAGTATCAGACGTATTTAACGCTGTTATCGACGGAACTGACGCAACTATGCTTTCAGGTGAGTCTGCGAATGGTAAATACCCACTTGAGTCAGTTACAACAATGGCTACAATTGATAAGAACGCTCAAACTCTTCTTAATGAATACGGACGTTTGAACTCAGATTCATTCGAACGTAACTCTAAGACAGAAGTTATGGCTTCAGCAGTTAAAGATGCTACAAACTCAATGGACATCAAATTGGTTGTAACTTTGACTAAGACTGGTCACACAGCACGTTTGATCTCTAAATATCGTCCAAATGCTGATATCTTGGCATTGACATTTGACGAATTGACTGAACGTGGATTGATGTTGAACTGGGGTGTTATCCCAATGTTGACAGATGCTCCATCATCAACTGACGATATGTTCGAAATCGCAGAACGTAAAGCAGTAGAAGCAGGTCTTGTACAATCTGGTGACGATATCGTTATCGTTGCAGGTGTGCCACTTGGCGAAGCTGTTCGTACAAACACAATGCGTATCCGTACAGTACGTTAATCTAACCAATGAACAAACCTTGTTCTCTAAGCGTAAAAGCTTGGAGGCAAGGTTTTTTTAGTGCAAGTTTCTGACAATTTGGGAATGTGGGCCTTTTTTATTGTCTAATAAAATGGTATAATGAAATGAGCTGAAAGGGGGGGATAGGAATGTCGAAAAGGGATTTGATTCGGAATATGATCATCATTGGAATATTGGGCTTGGTACTTATTACTTTGCGCCTATTTGTTTTTCAACCATTGTGGGTATCTGATCAAATGGCCAATGCCTCCGTTAAGAAAGATGATTTAGTATTAGCGACTAAAAAGGGGAAAATTGATCGAACGGACTTAGTCCTCTATCATGTAAAAGAGAAACAATATCTTGGACGTGTCATTGCGATAGAGAGCGATGAGGTAAGCTATGTGGATGATGTCTTTTATCTGAATGGTGTAGCTACAGCAGAACCGTATTTGGACAAGATGAAGACCAAACATTTGGCTGCCCCAAGTGGCGATTATTTTACAAATGATTTTTTCTCTAGAGAACTCAAGGGAACCAAGGCTGGAAAAGTACCTAGTAATAGTTACTTAGTCCTAAATGATGATCGCAACAATACCAAAGACAGTCGTGAATTTGGTTATATTCAATCAGATCAGATTGAGGGTGTTGTCGATTTCAGATTGTACCCTCTAAATAAATTTGGTTTTATTAAAGAAGAAGAATAGTCCGGAAGGGCTATTTTTTCTTACAAAAAAGCTACTGCAGAAAGGAATTGCAGTAGCTTTTTGTTCTGGTCAAATTGAGGGAGAGGGATCTATTCTTCTTGTTTACTAGTAATTTGGTGAAAGACCTTTTGCCAATGTTCATGGCGACGCCAGAGACTGGTGTGAACCTGGTTGTGTAATTCATAGCGAATCAATTTGGTCTTTTGGCTGATGGATTCGATCTCGAAATTCTTAAAGGGAATTTGATGCTCTTCCTGCAAACGGACCAGGTCCTCTTTGTGACTTTCTTGGCCGAATTCATTAATGAGGGTGAAGTTGTCTGCAAGAAGGGTTGAATATTCTTGCTGAGCTTGCAAGCGTTCCTCATAGGTCTTTAATTTGAGAAGGACATTGTCCAGAATCTCATCTTCAGGGATAGAACTTGGCTCCACATGGACATCGATATCAAAGACGCCAAACTGTTCCTTGAGAAGGCGCTCGACCTCTTCGGTAATGGCATGGCTCTCATAAACAGAAAGGTCAGGATTCATTTCGATGACGACATCCAGGTAGATGTTGCTACCGTATGTCCGTCCCCGTTGGGATTTGACCCGGCTGACTTTGGGCAATTCTAGAATGGCAGCCTTGTATTTATCAAGAAGGCTTTCATCAAATCCATCTGAGAGGCTGAAGGAGGATTCAATGAAAATATCGTAGGCTGTCTTTAGAATAAAGAAAGTAATAACGATGGCCACTAATTGGTCCACAATCGGATAGTTAAGAGCACTAGCTCCAATCGCAACAGAGGTTCCTAAAGAAGTGACCACGTCAGACAGGTTATCTTTAGCAGCTGCATTGAGGGCCTTGGACTGGGCTTTCTTGGCTAAAGTGCGGTTATGAAGATAGACCGCAAACATGACAAGGGCTGACCCAACTCCAACAATGGCTCCTAAAGGATCAATAACAGTTGTTTCCCTGCTGAGGATTTTTTGAACCGTATCTCGTAGGACATCAAAGCCCACATAAAACATGATGATGGAAGTTACTAGGCTAGCTAGATCTTCAATCTTCCAATGACCAAATCGGTGGTCGCGGTCAGCTGGCTGGCGGGCCATGCGAATGCCAATGAGAAGGGCGACATTACTGATAATATCTGATAAGTTATTAAAACCATCAGCAACCAAACTGGAGGAGTGAAGGAGGTGCCCTGTTGCTAATTTGGCTGCGGAAAGAATTAGGTAGGCGACAATACTGATCAGGGCTCCACGTTCGGCTAGTTTTAAATTACTTTGTGATTGATTCACTGATAACTCCTCCAGACTTCTGTAGATTTCCTCCTAAGTGAAAAACTTGGATCGTTGTTGATGAGGAAATATTCGTTCTTCTTAAGGCTTTATTATAGCTTTTTTGAGTGCAAAATTCAAATGATGCCAACTGTTTCCAAAAGGAGAAAGGGCGAAAATGTGGTATAATAGAACGATTGAATGAATGAGGAGTATGAGATGAATCCTTTATTGAATGGTATGAATGATCGCCAAGCAGAGGCGGTCCAAACGACAGAAGGTCCCCTCTTAATCATGGCGGGGGCTGGCTCGGGTAAGACACGTGTCTTGACCCATCGCATCGCTTACTTGATTGATGAAAAGATGGTCAATCCTTGGAATATTTTGGCCATTACCTTTACCAATAAAGCCGCTCGGGAGATGAAGGAGCGGGCTTATCAGTTGAATCCAGCCACCCAAGATTGCTTGATTGCGACCTTCCACTCTATGTGTGTGCGCATCCTTCGTCGAGATGCGGATCATATTGGCTACAATCGTAACTTCACGATTGTCGATCCAGGTGAGCAACGGACCTTGATGAAGCGGATCTTGAAATCCTTGAATTTGGATCCTAAGAAATGGAATGAACGGACCATCTTGGGGACCATTTCCAATGCCAAAAATGACCTGATTGATGAAGTGGCCTATGCTGCCCAGGCTGGAGATATGTATACCCAGATTGTCGCCAAGTGCTATGAGGCTTACCAAAAGGAACTCCGTCAGTCAGAAGCGGTAGACTTTGATGATTTGATTATGCTGACCCTGCGTCTTTTTGATCAAAATCCAGATGTGCTGACCTATTACCAGCAGAAGTTCCAATACATCCATGTGGATGAGTATCAAGATACCAACCATGCCCAATACCAGTTGGTCAAACTCTTGGCTTCACGCTTTAAAAATATCTGTGTCGTTGGGGATGCCGACCAGTCTATTTATGGCTGGCGGGGAGCGGATATGCAGAATATCCTGGACTTTGAGAAGGATTATCCTGATGCCAAGGTCGTTTTGTTAGAGGAAAATTATCGTTCCACTAAAACCATCCTGCAAGCAGCCAATGATGTCATTAAAAACAATAAAAATCGTCGTCCTAAGAATCTTTGGACCCAAAATGCTGACGGGGAAGAGATTGTCTACTACCGGGCCAATGATGAGCAGGATGAAGCGGTCTTTGTTGCTAAGACCATTGAGGAGCTCAGTCGCGAAGCGGGTTACAAACACCGTGATTTTGCTGTTCTCTATCGGACCAATGCCCAGTCACGGACTATTGAAGAAGCCTTGCTCAAGTCCAACATTCCCTACACCATGGTGGGGGGCACCAAATTCTACAGCCGGAAGGAAATTCGAGATGTCATTGCTTATCTGAACTTGATTGCTAACCTCAGTGACAATATCAGTTTTGAGCGCATTATCAATGAACCCAAGCGGGGAATCGGGCCAGGTACAGTGGATAAGATTCGTGATTTTGCTCAAATGCAAGAGTCTTCACTTCTAGATGCTTCAGCCAATATCATGCTATCAGGCATCAAAGGAAAGGCTGCCCAAGCCATCTGGGACTTTGCCAATCTCATTCTTGATTTGAGAGAAAGATTGGACCAGCTGACCATTACAGAGTTGGTCGAAGAAGTCCTTGACAAGACAGGCTACATGACGGCCCTAACCAATCAAGGAAATTTGGAAAGTCAGGCCCGCATCGAGAATATCCAAGAGTTCCTATCTGTTACCAAGAATTTTGATGAAAATGGAGAGACCGTCGAAGACGAATCAGGTGTGGAGACCTTGAGTCGTTTCTTGAACGATTTGGCTTTGATTGCCGATACAGATGATGGAGCGCAAGAGACCTCAGAAGTCACCTTGATGACCCTTCACGCGGCTAAAGGATTGGAGTTTCCAGTCGTCTTCTTGATTGGGATGGAAGAAAATGTCTTTCCTCTTAGTCGAGCAGCTGAGGATCCAGATGAGTTGGAAGAAGAACGTCGCTTGGCTTATGTAGGGATCACACGGGCAGAGAAGGTTCTCTTCTTAACCAATGCCAATTCACGTTTGCTCTTTGGACGGACCAGCTACAACCGCCCGACGCGTTTTATCAATGAAATTAGCTCGGATTTATTGACCTATCAAGGATTAGCGCGTCCAGCCAACACTAGCTTTAAGGCTTCGTATAGCAATGGAGGTGGAACGACCTTCGGAAAAGGAATGAGCCTGTCGCAAGCCCTTCAAGAGCGCAAGAGACAAGCAGCCCCAAGTGCCCTCACGTCATCAAGCCTCCCCTTTGGCAATAGCAACCGTTCTAGCACCAAAGAAAGTGTCGCTTGGGCCATTGGTGATATTGCCATTCACAAGAAGTGGGGAGAAGGAACTGTGCTTGAAGTATCTGGTAGTGGCAACACCCAAGAGCTCAAGATCAACTTCCCAGAAGTGGGGCTCAAGAAACTCTTGGCCAGTGTCGCCCCGATTGAGAAGAAATAAACTAAATCCAGTAAGCCTAGCTTGCTGGTTTTGTCCTTTTATCAACTTCCCTTAGGTGAGGACGGACGGTAGCGACTCCCTTTGGGATTCCATACCTTAGATTTGAGCCTAACGTCTTAAATCTACCGAGAGAGTGGGACAGAAATCGGTAATTCGTTAGAATTCGATTTCGTCGTCCCACCTCCGCACAGTTGAGTAGGGTTGTAAAAGCTGATAAAATCAGCGTAGTAGAGCCCACTCAACCACTGCGTCTTGCTCGATAATCCAAAGACAATTGAGAGGCTAGGACTTTTGTCCCAGCCTCTTTTCTCACGGCGGGAAGTTTCAATGGTCATCGTTCTGCTTTCTCAAATGCTCTCATTTACTCTATTCATTGCCATAAACTTGATTGTGGAGGGAAATAGTAGGAGCAAGCCTCGTTTGCTGGTTTTGATTTTACTGGTGGCATGATATAATATACTAAGAATAGAGAAAGAGGCATGCTATGAACGAAATCAAGTGCCCCAACTGTGGGGAAGTTTTTACAGTCAATGAAAGTCAATACAGCGAACTCTTGTCACAGGTACGGACAGCGGAGTTTGACAAGGAAATTCATGAGCGAATTCGCCAAGAGTTGGCTTTGGCTGAGCAAAAGGCCCTTAATGAGCAACAAGAGAAGTTAGCAAAGAAGGACCAAGAAATTGCCCAGTTACAAAACCAGATTCAACAGTTTGATACTGAAAAAGAATTGGCCAAAAAAGAGGTGGAGCAAACCGCTAGCCAAAGTCTGCTAAAGAAAGAAAAAGAAGTGCAAGCACTGGAGAATCAGTTGGCCACTTTGCGCTTGGAGCATGAGAATCAACTGCAAAAGACTTTATCTGCACTGGAAAAAGAGCGAGACGAGGTTAAGAATCAGCTAGCCTTGCAAGAAAAGGAAGCAGCACTCGCCCAGACTTCTCTCAAAGAGCGCTATGAGGTAGAGCTGCGGCAGAAAGACGAGACCATAGAGTTCTACAAGGATTTCAAAGCTAAGCAGTCTACTAAGATGATTGGCGAGAGTTTGGAACAGCACTGCGAGTATGAGTTTAACAAGAATCGTATGGCTATGTTTCCACGAGCTGAGTTTGGCAAGGACAATGATGCAAGAACTGGCAGCAAGGGTGACTACATTTACCGTGAGGTGGATGAAAATGGTATAGAAATCCTCTCTATCATGTTTGAGATGAAAAATGAAGGCGATGAGACAGCGACCAAGAAGAAAAACGAGCATTTCTTCAAAGAGCTGGATAAGGACCGGCGGGAGAAAGGTTGCGAGTATGCTATTCTGGTGACACTTCTTGAGGCTGATAGCGAGCTCTACAATTCGGGTATTGTCGATGTGTCCTACGTCTATGAGAAGATGTATGTTATCCGGCCTCAGTTCTTCTTGCCCATGATTACCCTCTTGCGCAATGCGGCTCTTAATTCTCTTAAATACAAGCAAGAACTAGCACTTATCCGTGAGCAAAATATTGACATCACCCACTTTGAAGAAGATCTAGACGCCTTCAAGGTTGCCTTTGCTAAGAACTACAATTCAGCTTCGGTCAACTTCGGTAAGGCCATCGATGAGATCGACAAGGCCATCAAACGGATGGAAGAAGTCAAGAAATTCTTGACCACATCAGAAAATCAACTCCGCCTCGCTAATAATAAGTTGGATGATGTATCAGTCAAAAAATTGACCCGCAAAAATCCAACCATGAAAGCTAAATTTGATGCTCTGAAAGGAGAATAATCTTTGTATTCAGCTAAGAACGCTACCTTGTCCATGAATGGGAAAACCATGGACTATGTGACATTTGGTAAAGGTAAGCAACCATTAGTGATCATACCAGGCTTGGGGGATGGGCTTCAGACCGTTAAAGGAAAGGCCCTGCTCTTTTCCCTCTCTTATCGTCTACTTGCTAAGCGCTATAAAATCTATGTTTTTTCTCGAATCAATGAGCTGAGACAGGGCTATACGACGCAAGATATGGCAGCAGATGTAGCAGAAGCAATGGAGACACTAAAACTAGATACCGCTTATGTTATGGGGATTTCACAAGGTGGAATGATTGCACAATGGTTGGTGGCGGATTTCCCTGAAAAGGTTCAAAAGCTCATCTTAGCCGTGACCACTGCAAAACCTAGTCAACTTGCTAGAGAACGAATTGAGCATTGGCAAAAACTTAGTCAATCTGGAAATTTTAAGCATCTCATGCTGGATATTGCAAAGCATTCCTATACGCAAAAGAGTTATCAAAAGTGGCGGTTCCTTTATAATATCATGGGTCGCTTGGGACGAATGAAAGATGAGAAACGAATTGCCATTCAGTCTCAGTCTTGCTTGGAACATAATAGCCTTAAGGTCTTAAAAGAAATTCAATGTCCGACCTTGGTCCTTGGTGCGCTTGAAGATGATGTGATCGGTGTGAACGACTCCAAGGAACTGGCAAAAGCGATTTCGGGTTGTCAGCTCCTTATTCTAAAGCATTCTGGGCATGCTCTTTATGAAGAAAATAAAGCATTTCAAGAGGCTGTCTGTGAATTCTTAAACTAAAAAAGAGAGTGGGACAGAAATCGGTAATTCGTTAGAATTCGATTTCGTCGTCCCACCTCCGCACAGTTGAGTAGGGCTGTAAAAGCTGATGAAGTCAGCGCAGTAGAGCCCACTCAACCACTGCGTCTTGCTCGACAATCCAAAAATAATTGAGAGGCTAGGACTTTTGTCCCAGCCTCTTTTTTATGTTAGTTAAATCGCAAAGAGATCGTTTAGGTTTTCTGCCATGGTTGGGTGGGTAAAGATTTGTTTTGCGATGTAAGTATAAGGGATCTTGTTGTCCATGGCCATGGTGATCAAGTTGATAAGTTCGCCTGCAGCTTCTCCAAAGAGAGTCGCTCCAAGGATTTCTTTGGTTTCTGGGTTGACCACGGCTTTGAAGGCACCTCGAAGATCTGCATTAACATGTCCACGAGGCATGGCAGCAACAGGTAATTCTTTAACAGCAACTGGAAGTCCTTTGTCGCGTGCTTCTTGCTCGGTCAAGCCGACTTGGGCAAGTGGAGGAGCAATAAAGAGTGTTGTCGCATAATTTCTACGAGTTTCGAGATTGTAGCTACCATCGCCTGTAAGGTAGTTGAAGACAATGCGGAAGTCATCGAGTGACATATAGGTGAATTGAGGACCACCATTGACATCCCCAACTGCAAAGACACCAGGGACGCTGGTTTCCAAATGACGGTTAACTTGGATCGCTCCACGATCAGTGACTTGGATGTCTGTGTTTTCAAGACCAAGTCCAGCTGTGTTTGGTTTCCGTCCTGTTGCGTAGAGAAGGATATCAAACTCAAATTCTCCCTTATCCGTTACAACGGTTAAGCTGTTTTGGCCATCTTTGATTTCTTGGGTATGAACGCCTTGCAAGAATTGAATGCCATCTTCTTCCAGGTAGCCTTTGGCAAGAGCTGCGATGCTTGGCTCGATCCGTGGCAAGAACGTGTCCGCAGCATCCAATACTGTTACTTGGCTGCCCAAGGTATTGTAGAGGTGGGCAAATTCCAATCCGATTGGTCCACCACCAAGGACGCCCAGGCGTTTTGGTAGGTTTTCCAAACGTTGAATACCGGTTGAATCAACAGCAAATTTACTTTCAGCCAATCCTGGGATTGGAAGAATAGTTGGCACAGCTCCAGTATTAATAATAATGGTTTCAGCTGTCAATTCTTCCTTTTCATCTCCAGCTTGAATTTCAATGACCTTGTTGGAAAGGAAACGAGCAGTCGCATCGATTATGTCTACACCAGTTCCAGCAATGGTTGCGTAGTTCTTGCCATTGAGACGAGTAGTGACTGCATTTTTTTCGCTCATAGCTTGTTCAAAATCCAAGCCTTTTTCCGCTGCGACGATCAAGGTCTTAGTTGGAATACAAGCGATATTGATACAAGTACCACCATACATAGACTTGCTCTTTTCAATCAGAGCAACTTTTTTTCCTTGGCTTGATAATTTCGCTGCGAGTGTTTTACCAGCTTTACCAAATCCAATAACAATAACATCATACATTAACATATGTTACACCTTCTTTCGTTTTCTATTGTATCAAACCCATTTTAAAAAGTCTGAAATCTGCTACGGGATTTTTAAAAGGCTCATCAGAACGAGGAAACAGGGACAAGAAGTCTCATTTCATGGTATAATAAAGGCTCAGTGACCGTCATGGTCATACATGAGATAGAAAGAGCAATTCAAATAGACGGAATTATCAATCTAAAAAAAGAAGCAGGGATGACTTCACATGATGTGGTCTTTAAACTGCGGAAAATCCTAGGAACCAAGAAGATTGGCCATGGAGGGACTCTGGATTCGGATGTGGTCGGGGTGCTTCCGATTGCCGTAGGAAAAGCGACCCGGATGGTCGAATTTATGCAAGATGAGGGTAAAATCTACGAGGGAGAAATCACTTTGGGATTTTCTACCACGACGGAAGATGCCAGTGGTTTTAAAAAGGAGACTTTCAATCTGCCATGGAAAATATGTCCAAATATAATTTGAAAAAAATTTGGGGCAGATTAAGAGACTATACATTTTTAATATCAAGCTTTGAACTATTAGAAGTGTCTATCCATCTTCAAGATGTGCAAGATATTGCTTTCTTTGAGAACAGTTGTCCAATGCGCCAGATTCGAAAGATGGTAAGGCAAAACTCGTTGCTCAAGCCATAAAAGATATTGTATTTAATCAAGAAGTGAACGACTACTTCGATACTACCGAATCAGAAAGTAAGCTAGCTCGAATCATGTTCTCTTATTATGGAGCACTCAATGCTCAATTAAAAGGAGATGAAGCTCGTGCTCGAAGTTTGTTTGAAAGCATAGCCCATGAAAATCCAGAGCTTTTTATGTTCAGGAAGCGCAGAAATATTTAGAAGGAGAAAACTGATGTCGGAACGTAGAGCTTCACCGATTGGAAGTGTTGTTCGTGTGAGAGAAGGTGTGGAGTCACTCATGATAATAAATTGCTGTCCAGATATTAAAAAAGCAGAGGCAAAAATGAAACTAGGACCATTTGGATTGGGCTTATCAATAGGGGAGTAAAGCATGGAAATACAACTACAATTACGAGGAAACTCAGAGGGATTTATCCTTCAGTCGAAACTACCTGATGAAGAACATTGGACTGAGAGGATTGAAATCGTTCAAGAAGAGGAAGGTTATCGTCTATATGCAAAAGATGTAGAAATTCTTGTCTTGAAAGCATCAGAATACATTTCTAAAAGAAAAAGAATAGTCGCAAGAGGGTTAAATAAGGATTTGATTTATTTTGAAGAAGAAAGATTTGATCATTTATGGGAACAAGCATATTGGCATGGAGTTTTTCAATTCAATTTAAACAACTATGAAATGAAGTGTGTAGGTTCAGGTAGTAAAGGAGATATTCTACCTGTGACAAAAGATGGCATTCCGATTGCCGTTTATGCTGCAAGTAATATTGCAATTGCTGGAAAGAGAAACTTTTCTCTCTATACTGAAAATATTGACGAAATTGACAGTTTACTGATGTTTTATATAGTTGATTATATTAGGGGATATGACTTTTTAGATATTGATTCTTTATCTGCAAGATATCGTTACTTTTATCAATTCAGTGACCGCTCAGCTCTAACGAAGGAACATTTAGATATGCTTCCAGAGGGGAGAAGACCTTCCAAGTTAGAGGCGTTTATCATTTATTTTTTATCAGCTTTGCTTGTTGTGGTTGTCAGTTTGGTATCATTACGCTCTTGGTTCTTATTATTAGTAATTCTTCTGATACATTCTATTTATAATATCATAAAGAATTGGAGAAATAGAGATGAATAGTAGGGTATTTACCTATAGATTTATTATTGATGCTACATTAAAAGGAATCTTAAAAAAGGTACCAATAGCCTAATTAAAGGCATGAGAGGATGGTTTAATGATACTGGAACGAATGAAAAAAATTTATTAACCACATGATGAGAAAGGAAAATAGAAAGCAAGACATGGACGGAATTATTAATATAAAAAAAGAAGCGGGCATGACTTCGCATGATGTGGTCTTTAAACTTCGGAAAATCTTAGGCACCAAGAAGATTGGCCATGGAGGAACTTTGGATCCGGATGTGGTGGGCGTTTTACCCATTGCTGTAGGGAAGGCGACTCGTATGGTCGAGTTCATGCAGGATGAGGGCAAGGTCTACGAGGGGGAAATCACTCTGGGATATTCAACAACGACCGAGGATGCTAGTGGGGAAGTTGTCGCAGAGACTCCTGTTTTGTCTCCACTGGATGAAAAGCTTGTTGATGAAGCCATTGCTAGTCTGACAGGGCCTATCACCCAGATTCCACCAATGTACTCAGCAGTCAAGGTCAATGGGCGTAAGCTCTATGAATATGCGCGTGCTGGTCAGGAGGTCGAACGTCCAGAACGTCAGGTGACCATTTATAGTTTTGAAAGAACCAGTCCCATTTGCTACGAGGATAAACTTGCGCGTTTTACTTTCCGAGTAAAATGTAGCAAGGGAACCTATATCCGTACCTTATCGGTTGACTTGGGAGAGAAGCTTGGTTACTCCGCCCATATGTCTCATCTGACCCGAACCAGTGCTGCCGGTTTGTCACTGGATAATGCCTTGACCCTGGAAGAGCTTGCTGAAAAGGTAAGGCAAGGAGATTTGAGCTTCCTTCATCCACTTGAGATTGGTACCGGGGATCTGGAAAAAGTAGAGCTGACAGTTGAAGAGGTTGGCGAAGTCCAAGTGGGACGCTTTATTCCAGTTGAGAGCGAAGCCAGAGAGTTAGCTGCTTTTTACCAAGAGAAGTTGGTAGCCATTTTGGAAAAAAGGGAAGAACTTTACAAACCTCGCAAGGTTTTTCTGACAGAAAGTGTGTTACAATAAATTTATGAACATTTGTTATGTATCTAGTGAAAAAGAAATAAAAGCTCAAGCAGATACTGTTCTTGTCTTGGGCTATTTTGACGGTCTTCATCGAGGGCATCAGGAGCTCTTTCGGACAGCCCGCACTATTGCCGATGAGCAAGGACTTCGAGTAGCTCTTTTGACCTTTCCAGAATCTCCCAAATTGGCTTTTGCCCGTTACCAACCAGAATTACTCCTCCACCTCCAAAATCCAGAGGAGCGTTTTAAACGAATGGAAGAACTGGGAGTCGATGATCTATATCTTATCGATTTTACCAGTGATTTTGCGGCTCATACGGCCCAAGAATTCGTTACTACCTACCTAACAAGACTTCGAGCTCGTGTCTTAGTGGCAGGCTTTGATTATAGCTTTGGTAGCGATAAGAAAGTAGCTAGTGATTTGGGAACCTATTTTAAAGGCCAAGTCATCGTAGTTCCACCTGTCCTAGACCAGGGCAAAAAAATCAGCTCGACCCGTATTCGCCAGGCCATTGCCTCTGGCCAAGTGAAAGAAGCAGCTGATCTTTTAGGTTATCCCTTATCCAGTCGTGGCATCGTAGTCCATGGTGATGCACGGGGGCGAACCATTGGTTTTCCAACAGCAAATCTGGCACCGATCGATCGCACCCATCTCCCTCAAGATGGTGTTTATGTCGTCGAAGTAGAAGTGCTAGGTCAGCGTCACCGGGGGATGGCCTCTGTAGGGAAAAACTCGACCTTTGATGGGACGGAACTTCGCTTTGAAGCCAATATCTTTGATTTTTCAAAAGATATTTATGGACATACGATTCGGATTTTTTGGTTAGACAAGATTCGAGAAATGGTCAAATTTGATAGTGTAGAAGCACTCGTCGAGCAACTGCGCCAGGATGAGATCATGGCTCGTAAATGGACAAATTAATTTTTGTTAGAAATTCTCCCTTAAGGGGAGAATTTTCTTTGTCTAAATTAAAAAATCACTATGCAAGCATGGAATAATTTTGTATAATAGAGTCAGCTAAGTGTGTCCAAAAAAAGAAGAGAAGAACATGATTACATTATTTTTGTCTCCGAGTTGTACATCCTGTCGCAAGGCCAGAGCTTGGTTAGAAAAACATGAGGTTCCTTTTAAGGAACACAATATTATGACGAGTCCTCTAACAACTGAGGAGTTGCGTAATATTTTAGCTCTAACTGAGAACGGTACAGACGATATTATTTCAACTCGTTCTAAAATTTTTCAGAAGTTAAATGTTGATGTAGAGGATTTATCGATTTCTGCTTTAATCAAGTTGATTGAGGAGAATCCTAGTCTTTTGCGTCGCCCAATTATTCTAGACAAGAAACGGATGCAAATTGGTTTTAATGAGGATGAAATTCGCGCATTTCTCCCTCGAGGATATCGTAAGGAAGAGTTAAGATCTGCTACATTAAGAGCGGAGATCCATTAATATGAATAAAAATTATAGTTACCCACTCGATTTATCGTGGAGCACTGAAGAGCTTGCTTCGGTGCTTTCTTTTTTTAATCAGGTTGAACAAGCCTATGAACAAAAGGCAGATGCTCGTATCTACCTAGAAGCCTATAAGGCCTTTAAGAAAGTTGTCCCAAGTATTGGCGAAGAAAAGCGTCTGGGAAAGGAGTTTGAAGAGGTCAGTGGCTACTCACTTTACCGCGCAACCAAAGCCGCGAAAGAAAAAGGGGAAGGATGGTTTTCGATTGATCAATAAATTAGAATTTGCTAAGACCATTGTCAAAGAAGCAGGAAGCTATCTAAGAGAACACTTACATGACCAGCTAGCGATTACTGTCAAAACAAATCCGACGGATTTGGTGACTCAGATGGATCAGGAAGTGCAAGCAACCCTGGTTGGCAAGATTTTAGAAGCCTATCCAGAAGATCAAATTTTTGCTGAAGAAGATGAACTTCGTGCTCCTATTCACTCCGGTAAGGTTTGGGTGATTGATCCCATTGATGGGACCAATAATTTTGTGACCCAAAAAGAAGATTTTGCTGTTATGGTTGCCTATTTTGAAGAAGGTCTTGGTCAGTTTGGCTTGATCTATGATGTCATGCGCGACCATCTCTTTTTTGGTGGAAAGGATTTTGGAGTCTTTTGCAATGACAAAGAACTAAAACCGTTTCAAAATAGGCCTATTGGGGACTTATTAGTGGCTTCTAATGTCGGCATGCTCAAGTCCAACGCTTGGGGCATGGCGGATCTGGGAGCAGAGTGCTTGGGGATTCGGGTCTACGGGAGCGCTGGTATCAGCTTTACCAAGATTCTATCTGGTGGCATTTTAGGCTACTTTAGCTATATTTGGCCATGGGACTATGCAGCAGCAGCTATTATGGGTGAGTGCCTCGGATACTCAGTCTTGACCTTGGAAGGGAAAGAACCTAGCTATGAGACCTTGGAGCCTATCATGATGGTCCCAACTTGTAAACTAGATGAGATTCAACCCTTTTTGACGAAAGGAAAAGACGCATGACCTTTCCTCAAGGATTTAAAGAAAAGTATACCCAACTACTTGGAGAGGAGGCTGAGGCCTTCTTTCAAACCTTTGACGAGCCGGCCGTATCTGCCTATCGGACTAATCCATTGAAGGCGGAGCAAATCAGAGGTGATGAACCTATTCCAGGCATGCCTTGGAGTTACTATGGCAAGGTATCAGGGAAATCCATTGCCCATGTCA
This sequence comes from Streptococcus sp. SCPM-O-B-15294 (M123), assembly GCF_058200455.1. Classification (NCBI taxonomy): domain Bacteria; kingdom Bacillati; phylum Bacillota; class Bacilli; order Lactobacillales; family Streptococcaceae; genus Streptococcus; species Streptococcus sp. SCPM-O-B-15294 (M123). Next base: position 253,554 of record NZ_JBYQGU010000002.1, read on the forward strand.
CTGGACTGGTCTATTCGCAAGAACCGGCTGCCCAAATGGTAGCCCAAGTAGCCCATCCAAAACCAGGTATGAAGGTCTTGGATCTTGCGGCAGCACCGGGTGGCAAGACGACCCACTTGCTCTCTTATTTAGACAATCAAGGACTCCTTGTTTCCAATGAAATCCACAAGGGCCGCTCCAAGATTCTGGTTGAGAATGTCGAACGTTTTGGAGCCTGTAATGTCGTGGTGACCAATGAATCAGCCGATCGCTTGGCTAAGGTTTTTCCGGCCTATTTTGATTTGATTGTTTTGGACGCACCATGCTCTGGTGAAGGAATGTTTCGAAAGCAGCCAGATGCTATGGACTATTGGCATCCTGATTATCCAGCCCAATGTGCTAGTCTCCAGAGAGAAATCTTAACAGATGCGCTCAAGATGCTGGCACCAGGGGGGCAGCTGGTTTATTCGACTTGTACCTGGTCACCAGAAGAAAACGAAGAAATTGTCTCTTGGCTCTTAGACGAATATGAGCTGGAATTGCTACCGATTGAAAAAATCAATGGCATGGTAGAAGGAATCGGCCATCCCGAAACAGCCCGTATGTATCCCCATCATTTCAAAGGGGAAGGGCAATTTGTTGCTAAATTCCATTATCAGGGAGAGCCTGAAGTCAAGAAGATCAAGGAAGGCCGTTCCAATCTAACGGCTGAGCAGAAAAAGTTGTGGCAAGCTTTTGCCAAGGACTGCTTGGCCATGGACTTGGAGGGCCTCTACCAATGTTTTGGAGATCAGCTTTATCTATTGCCGGTTGGACTTCCTGATTTGAAAAAGGTCAAGATTGCTCGCAATGGCTTGCACCTTGGAACCTTCAAGAAAAATCGCTTTGAACCTAGCTTTGCCTTAGGCCTAGCTCTGAAGCCAGAGCAAGTGAAGAAAGCGGTCAGCTTATCAGATCAAGACTTCATCAAGTACGCAGCTGGGGAGACCATTCAACTGGAGCAGGACTATACCAATGGATGGTATCAAGTCTTAGCTGGAGGCAATGGTTTAGGCTTTGCTAAAGTAACGGGCCGTACCTTGAAAAATTTCTTTCCAAAAGGCCTGAGATTTAGATAAATTATTAGGAAATGCGGTCTTTCTATGTTATAGTGGAAATAGAGTGATTCTTGCTAGAATACTAGAAGATGACCAAGTGTTTAGAGATAAAATTTAAACGATATTTGATTATGATTCAAGGAGACTTACATTGAATAAATGCAAAAAGCTAGTCCTTGGGCTAGCAACAGTAGCACTTGCAGTTTCTCTATCTGCCTGTGCATCTTGGATTGACCGTGGAGAAGCGATTACAGCTGTTGGATCGACAGCTCTACAACCGTTAGTTGAAGGGGTAGTAGATCGTTATATAGAAGAACATCCCGGTAAGATTGTCAATGTCCAAGGGGGTGGATCTGGTACAGGTCTGTCTCAGGTCCAATCAGGAGCTGTCGACATTGGAAATAGTGACCTCTTTGCAGAGGAAAAAGATGGCATCGATGCTTCTAGTTTGGTAGACCATCAAGTGGCAGTAGCGGGAACAGCTATCATTGCCAATAAGAATATTTCTGTAGACGATTTGACAACCGAACAATTGCGTAAGATTTTTACTGGTGAATATACCAACTGGAAGCAATTGGGTGGTGAAGACTTGGAAATTACTATCGTGAACCGGGCAGTAGGATCTGGTAGCCGTGCTGTGTTTGATGCCATCATCATGAATGGGAAAGATCCTAAACAGGCTCAGGAACAGGATTCCAATGGAATGGTGAAGAATATTGTTTCCCAGACTCCAGGTGCTATTTCTTATCTGGCCTTTACCTATGTGGATGATAGTGTCAAAACCATGAAGTTAAATGGTTATGAACCAACTAAGGAAAACGTGGTAAACAATAACTGGCCAATCTGGTCTTACGAACATATGTATACCAAGGGGGAGCCAAGTAAATTGGCTAAGAAATTCTTGGATTACATGATGACTGATGAGGTCCAGCAGGAAATCGTTGGTAAGATGGGCTATATCCCAATCAATGATATGAAAGTCAGCCGTGATCTTGACGGTAACATTACGAAGAAATAAGAAGAATTAGGTAAAACATGAACGAAGTAGCAAAAAAAATGCTCGCAAAGTCCAATAATTCTCGGTTGGAAAAATTTGGTAAAACCATTACTTTCTGCTGTATGAGTTTGATTGTCTTTGTTGTAGCTTTGATTTTGATTTTTGTAGCCCAAAAGGGATTATCGACCTTCTTTGTCAACAAGGTCAATGTCTTTAGTTTCCTTTTCGGATCCACATGGAATCCATCAGGGAAAGAATTTGGGGCTTTGCCAATGATCTTGGGTTCCTTCATTGTAACCCTTTTGTCTGCCTTGGTAGCGACACCATTTGCCATCGGTGCAGCAGTCTTTATGACAGAAGTTTCTCCTAAGGGAGCTCGCCTCTTACAACCAGCTATTGAATTGTTGGTAGGGATTCCTTCTGTT